>NZ_JBCOJC010000017.1:16295-49871 GCF_040925905.1 Enterococcus sp. 2201sp1_2201st1_C11_2201SCRN_220225 | reverse complement strand
AAATTTGGGTATTCTTCACAGTCTTTGGCGCCAGATAAAACTGCAACTTTTTGATCCACACTTCGGGCTGCTTGAGTGAGTTGGTAAAAAATTTTCCCTGTTGGCGCAAAGAGATCCAACGAAGAAGGCGGCTGACTAGCATATTGCCTATCCAACAATAACGTCATCGTTACTGTGGCTTTGCTTAAAAGAACTTGTAAAAGCTGGATTTCTTGAGCGTATAACTCCTCAAAGCCATAGGCGATAAACAAAGTTTCTGATAAATCAGGGGGAGTGATCAACTCTTGATCCAATTCCCCTTGTAAATAAGCTACCAAAACTGCCAATGGATCTTCTACTTGAAGTTCACGCTTATTTAACGCTTCTTGATACGCCGTTAAAATCTGCGCAACTTCTGCTAATTTGGCTTGTTGGTCTTGCCATTTGGCGGCTTCTGGTCCGGTGGCCTCTTCATTAATTGAAGTTTTTGTTAACAAATCAGCTGGAGTTAATTTGCCTACAGTCAACTCTTGATGAAATTCTAATAATTGGCGCACAAAACCAGCTTTTTTCACTTCACTTTTAAAAACGACTAATTCCTCCGACAATTCTCCCAACACTTGGCGCAAAATCATCATACTACCAGCTTCGGTGACGGTGTCTTCTGTCAATTGACCTGTTTGTTGTAGAAAATACCAAGCCAAACGATAAAAACTAAAAACTTGAATGTCAATGGTGCTAAAATTTTGGCTCTGTTGTCGCTGCTTCAGGCCTTGAAGCAGTTCTTGTTCTTGAACAAATTTATTATAATTAGGCACTAGAAAAAAGACTTTGCCTTGGGGATGAGCTTGTTTAAAAGCGATGGCTTCCTCCACGGCTGCTGACTGTAAGTCACAGTTTCCGTGTCCTAATAAAAATCGCAAACCCATGAGATGCCCTCCTTTTAGTTGATTGATTAAGTATAACAAAAATACGCCTTAAAGTCTGAAGACAGCAAAAACTCTAAAAAGACTCAAAAGTCTTTTTAGAGTTTTTTAGGTGAACTTCACGAGTCCCTTCCGCTTTTTCTAGTTTATTAAACCAATGTCTTCTAAGGGCCAAAAGATTAGTTTCACATCTCCTGACAACTGGTCTTTTTCAATAAACCCAATCGAACGAGAGTCTTTGGAAATCCGACGATTGTCCCCTAGCACGAGGACTTTTCCTGGAGGGATTTCACCAAAACTAAAACTTTCTTGCTGACCATTGCCCAATGTTAAGGGTAAACCGTCTGTTAATTCCTTTTTGTATTGATCTAAATAAGGTTCCTCTACAGCTTCTCCATCGATAAAAAGGGTGTCATTTCGGTATTCCACTACTTCTTTTGGCAAACCGATGACTCGCTTAATATAGTTTTTACCCGGTTCGTCAGGAGCAGGAAAAGTGACAATATCAAAGCGTTCCACGTCAAAATTCAACAATGCGATTACTCGCTCATCATTGTGGAGTGTGGGATCCATGGAATCCCCCTTTACAATCACTGGGGTAAAGACAAACTGGCGTAACAACCACAAGACGATTAAAAGTCCTCCAAAGTACAGAATTGTTTTCAACCATTCTTTTTTCATTCCATCCCCTCCAATTCTGAGCGACACGGCAAATTGCTTACTTTAAGTGTACCATAGTAGTCAGATATCGGTAAAATAGAATGAGTTATTTTCAGTTTTTTGACAAAATCGGCTAGGAATACCGCAAACTTTAAAATAGTCCAATGTATTTCAGCTATTAAGAAAGCAGTCCCCTTTCATTTAGCAACTGACTTATTTTCCAGACCAATTTATTTTTCTTCTTTCACAATCACTTCAATTGGCGTACCTTCTGTTAAGCGTTCTGCTAAAAAGACCACCACATCTTGGACTGGCGCATCAAAAACTAACAATGGCCCGCGCATACCACGGCGAAAGAAATTAAGCTTCGTTTGTTTTCCATTGGCTAATAACACCACCCGATTCACTTCACCATAAGGAATTCCTTTAATGTCCATAGCATTGCTGACAATTCGTTCATTTGCTAATCCTTTAGAATCCAAGAAAAAACTGAAAATCAACAAAGCCGCTAAAATTCCTTGAAAATGTTCCCAGAGGCTGGCCGCTTCATGAGTGGCTAAAAATAAAGCCCCCACAGCAAATAAAGGCACTGAAATGGTAATGGCCGATCGGCGCTTAGAGACAAAAACCAATTCTCTTTTTACTAAGATTAAATAAGCATACAAAACAATCACTAAAAGGAGTAACAATAGGCTAAAAACATTCATTTTGCTTCTCCTTCCTTAACCAGACTCTACTACTCAAAGATACTTTAAAATCCGCTATTTGACAACTCATCTAATTCTTTAACAAAATAGCAAGAATCTTTTTCAATCCAGTAAAAATCAGCTACAATAAGATTAGTTCATTTACAAGGAGGAAAATAATTATGGAATGGTTTCAAGAAAAAGGGAAATTCCTTTTAAATAGCGGGCTTTTACTTCTTTTAGGAATCTTGGTGCTGTGGCAACCAGGTTTGATCTTTAATGGGATTATCTATTTGATTGCGGCTTATTTTGCCGTAATGGGCATTTTAAACCTCTATACAGTACTACGAGAAAAGCCAAATGTTGCCAGTTCCTATGCCAGTGGAATTTTATTGTTGATAGTGGCTTTAGCAATCATCGTCTTAGCGAAACCGATTCTTTCGTTAATTCCCTTCTTTTTAGGCATTTTAGTTATTTTAGCAGGCATTCGTCAACTGCGACAAGAGCTAGCCCTGCAACAAGAAAACCAAGGTCGTCTCACGTGGCTGATCTTTAGCCTTGTTTTAATCATCGCCGGTGTGATTTTAGTCTTTAACCCCTTCAGAAGTATTTTATTGCTATTCCAATTCTTCGGGGGCATTTTGGTTATTTATGGACTAAGCCAGCTTTTGTTTAGTTTTAGAACTCGTTAAACTGTGTTCTTTAGGATTTTTAAAACAAGTCCTAATTTTGATTGTGCTTTTTACCAAGATTGGCTATAATCTGAGTAATATAAGAACTCAGGAGAAAGTCGGGATTCAGATGCCACAAAAGCAATCACAAGATATCCCCGTGATTTTGATTCGAGATGCCCAAGGAAATACCGTGGAAAAAATCTCGTTACGGGAATGGCGCAAACGTAAAGCGATTGAACAAAATGAAAATTTTGAAATCAAGTTATACCGCGAGGCTTTGACCTATTATGGCGAGCAAGACTTTGAAAAAGCGGAAGATCTCTTAGTCTATCTTTGTGAACTCCATAATTACGGTGAATACTGCTATGTGGAACGCTTAGCCAACCTCTACCGTGGCCAACAACGTCCGGACAAAGAGCGAGGGATACTGCTAATCGCCTACCGCAAGCTAAGGTGCGATCCTGCACTAGCAAGGCGAATTGATAAACGACTGACCGCTTTAGATGCTGCCTTTCTTCCCAAAAAATCCAGCTTAACACCAGGCTCTTGTGACTAAATCATGCCAAAAACGACCTTGCCAAAGTGGCAGGGTCGTTTTTGGTGTAAATCCAGTGAAGTTTTCAACTGGCTTACTTGTTCTTTTTTAGACATCTTTTTAATTTAGCGCACCATTAATGGGACTAAAAATGGATAACTGGTGAAGAAATCTAATAATGAGCGTCGGCGATTGTCGGAATCGACAAAAAGACTTGTTTCTCCTTGTTCTGTTTGACTAATGGTCATTTTTTGCTCTTGATCCAATAAGACCTGGTATTGCTGGTTGACCAATGTTTCAAAGTCGTATTCAGGATTTTCCATAGTTTTAATAAAGATATCATCTAAAACTGCTTCTTCTAATGGAAACTCTGAATCTAAGCGCACTTGTAGAGGCTGCGCATTGTCTAAAAGACTTGGACTAATGCTAAAACCTAATGTTCTAAAATGACTCAATAATTGATTTAAATCATAATTAATCAAAGAGAGCTGATTGGCAGAAAAAACATGTTCCACGTGCCATTGGCGGATTAATTCTAACACTTGATTGTCTTCTACCTCAACGACCAATTCTCCTGGTTTGACGGTCATCAAATTGATGAAATCAGTGGTAAAACGGCTGTCAATCGGAGTCATTTTAAAATTTAGCGCCAAATCTTGACGATCATTTAGTTGATATTGAATTAAGAAATGCTTGCTTTGCCAAACATCATAGCTGTTGGTTTGTTCTAATCCCACATTAGCTAACGGTTTTAATAGCTCATACGAGAAATATTCCAACAATGTCTTTTTAGCGATGGGAGAAATGGGTTCTTTAGGCAAGATTAACTCTTGATAATACTGCAACAACTGAGAAAAGTCTGCTTCCATCAGTGCTTTCCGTAATTTTAAATCCGCTAATTCCCGCTCTGCCGTAGTAATTAATTGCTGGATTTCTTGATGATCGACTTCTTTATTTTGATAATAACGTTCTTGGCTACTGTCTCGTGGGACTTCCCGATTAATTTTGTCTTCTGCTGCTGAAAGCTCTTCACTTTCCATCTCAGAATCTGTTTCAATTCCTTCTACTGTTTCTGATTCACCAGTCGTCTCTACCTCTTCTAAAATCGAGGAATCTTCAATTACTTCGGGTTTTTCTGTTTCTGTTGTAGGTACTTCAGCGGGAGCTTCTGGCAAGATGACTTCCTTAGTGTTAATTTTAGTTTCTTTTTCTTCTTGATTAGTCATCTGCTTTCACCTCCTGAATTTGACCTAAATACGCTGCCACAAATTGATTGATTTGGTTTGTCATTTCTTCCAGACTTCCAAAGTATTTCTCGATTAAGCGCCGTTCTTTTTCTACCAAAGCTCGAGCCAGGCGAACTTCCTTCATTCGGTTTTTAATCGTAGCGCTTTTCGCTGTAACAAATTGACGATCATCCACATATTGTTGCCATTCTTCCTGTTTTTCTTCCAACTCTGCCCGACGTTTCAAAATCGGCTCTAACTCTTCTTCCACTTTTCCACGATTAAAGAAACCCTTGGTGTTTTCAATGGCCGCTTCTTGGTTTTTTAGTTCTTTGAGCTCTTCATTGACTTTTTCTAGCTGAGATTTAGCGGAAATACTTTTTGCTTCCAACTCATTTAACTCAGATTCCAATGCATGGATTTCCTCGTTGCGCATCAAACCATCTGCTCGAGGCATAAAGCGTTGCCACTCACTGTCAATTTTGGGAATGATGAAAATCTCTGGAATACTAGCATCGATCCCAATCATCGGCCGTTCGCGGTAGTATTCACTAATGGTGTAGTAATTCATAGTTTCTGAGATTTTTTCTTTATGGACCATAAATGGAAAAGCGGCCATAAAGCTATCGTGAATTTTTTGTGTTAGCAAGCGATCGATTTCATGGTTTTGATTCGAGGTTTTTTTCAATTCTCCATGTAAGCGCCCATTGTAAATCCGGTAAATATCCGGAATTCGTTCTGCTTTAATGGCCACATCAAACTCCTGGAGATCCTGTAACATTTGACCAATATTTGCGGAAGCCACATGTTTGATTTCATCAAAGGTGGTGTTCTCTTGATTTGATTCAGTTTGGTGTTGGTCAATGGTTTCTTCTGTCAATGGTTCCCCCTCCTTTACTATCTCTTTTATTTTAGCATTAACTACTGATACAAAGCCACTAGAAGCCATTTTTATCAACAGAAAAAAACATGTGTAACGAAAATGAAATTTGTCAGAAAAAAGAAGCCAAGTTAAGACTTGACTTCCTTTTTAGCATTTTATTTTGCTAACCATTTGCCAACTTCTGCTAGTGCTTCTGGGATACCAGCTGGGTTTTTCCCACCGGCTTGGGCCATGTCTTTACGGCCGCCACCGCCTCCACCAACTTTTGGTGCAATGGCTTTGATTAAATCCCCTGCGGAAAGTCCTTGGGCCAGTGCTTTGTCACTCATAGCAGCAAGTAAATTCACCTTGCCATCGTTTGCTGTGGCTAAAACTAAGACATCGGATTGGTCTTTTTGTTTCCATTGATCGGCTAACTGACGCAATTGATTCATATCTTTAACTTGAATTTGAGCGGCAATATAGCGAATATCGCCAATCGTTTCTACGTTATTAAAGACATCGCCAGCTTGTTGGTTTGCTAATTTGCTAGCCAAAGCTTCGTTATCTTTTTGCAATTGACGTAGTTGTTGTTGCAACTGTTCGGTTTTTGATACTACTTCTTTCATCTGTGGCGATTTTACGATTTGAGCGACTTCTTTTAATTGCGTTTCTTTTTCAAAAAGTAGTTCGTAGGCTTCTTTGCTGGTAACTGCTTCAATTCGACGAACGCCCGCTCCAATTCCAGACTCAGAGACGATTTTAAAGATACCGATGTCTTCGGTATTCTTCACGTGAACGCCACCACACAATTCAATGGACCAGTCGCCTACATTCACTACCCGTACATCGTGACCATATTTTTCGCCAAAGAGTGCCATGGCACCCATTTGTTTGGCAGTATCAATATCGGTTTCAATGGTATTTACCGGAATGGCAGCCCAGATTTTTTCATTCACAATGGCTTCCATTTGAACTAATTCTTCTGGGGTTACTTGACCAAAATGGCTGAAGTCAAAACGCAAATGCCCAGGTGCTACTAGAGAACCGGCTTGGTTGGCGTGATTGCCTAATACTTCTTTTAACGCTTTATGCAACAAGTGGGTTGCCGTATGGTTTTTGATGATTTTATTGCGACGGGCACTATCGATTGCCAAGTGATAGCTTTCCCCTTCTTTAATGGCCCCTTTAACTTCTACTTGATGTAAGAATTGGCCATTTGGTGCTTTTTGCACATCGTACACTTCTGCCACCACAGCTCCTGAGCCGTCGATAATGTGACCAGTATCGGCCACTTGTCCGCCCATTTCTGCATAAAATGGTGTTTGGCTAAAGATTACTTGCCCTTGGCCTTCTGTCATTTGGCTAACTAGCTGATCTTTTTCAATAATTACTAAGCATTCGCTATCTATCTCTGTTTTTTCATAGCCCACAAAAGCACTCTCTACTTTTATATCCGTTAAAAGTGCGGATTGCACGCCCATGGAAGTTTCCGTGCTACGAGCAGCTCTAGCCCGGGTCCGTTGTGCTTCCATCTCTGCTTCAAAGCCAGCATGGTCCACTTTTAACCCTTCATCTTCGGCGACTTCTTCCGTTAATTCTACTGGGAATCCATAAGTATCGTATAGTTTGAAGATGTCACTACCAGACAATGTATCGCCATGGTCTTTTTTAACTTTTTCGATAACGGAAGTTAAAATTTCCAAACCTTCATTGATGGTTTCGTGGAAGCGTTCTTCTTCGTTTTTAATCACTTTTTCAATAAAATCTTGTTGGTTCAAGATTTCTGGGTAATAGCTATTCATAATCTTGCCCACTGTTGGCACCAATTTATACAAAAAGGCTTCGTTAATGCCGAGTTTTTTACCGTGCATCACTGCTCGGCGCAACAGTCGACGTAAAACATAACCCCGGCCTTCATTAGACGGCAACGCACCGTCTCCTATGGCAAAAGAAAGCGCCCGGATATGATCGGCAATTACTTTAAAGGAAATATCTGTTTGGGGACTATCGCTGTATTGGAAATGACCACTTAAGTCTTCTACTTGGCGAATAATCGGCATAAACAAGTCAGTTTCAAAGTTAGTTGGGGCATTTTGCACAATGGAAACCATCCGTTCCAAGCCCATGCCTGTATCAATATTTTTATGAGGCAGTGGTTCGTATGTGCCATCTGGTTTGTGATTGAATTCAGAAAAGACCAAGTTCCAGATTTCCAAATAGCGTTCGTTTTCCCCGCCAGGATAATTTTCTGGATCATCTTCAGCTAAATCGTTGAAAGCTTCTCCCCGGTCGTAGAAAATTTCGGTATCAGGACCACTAGGACCCGCACCGATATCCCAGAAATTGTCTTCAATTTCCACAATATGGTCTAACGGCAAGCCTACTTCTTCATGCCAAATTCGTTTTGCTTCCGTATCTTTAGGATAAACGGTAACATACAACAATTCTGGATCAAAAGCCATCCATTCGGCACCAGTTAAAAATTCCCAAGCCCAGTGAATCGCTTCTTTTTTAAAGTAATCCCCAATGGAGAAGTTGCCGAGCATTTCAAACATCGTATGGTGACGAGCGGTTTTGCCTACGTTTTCGATGTCGTTGGTCCGGATTGACTTTTGAGCATTGGTAATCCGAGGATTTTCAGGCACCACTGAGCCGTCAAAGTATTTTTTCAAAGTTGCCACACCAGAGTTGATCCACAATAAGGTGGGATCATTCACCGGTACTAAAGAAGCACTGGGTTCTACACTGTGACCTTTGGATTTAAAGAAGTCTAAAAAGAGTTGACGCACTTGAGCGCTAGAGAGTTGTTTCATGGATAAGCCTACTTTCATTAAATTTTTGGATAAAAAAAGACAGCTATGCAGACCAAGGACGTGTCCACGCGGTACCACCTTGGTTGCAATGCTGTCATGCATTACCTCTTAAGCTCGATAACGGTGAGGACCGTTGCGGTTTTAGTCGCAATCTCAAAAAGGGAGCAATCAAAAGGACTTCTTGCCCTCGTCTCAGCACTGAGAGCTTTCTGTAAAGAAGGGATTCTTTGATTATGGCCTTTTATCTTTGGTTAGTATAGAAGATATGACAAAAAATGTCAATGGAAAATCCTGGTTCCGAAACGCTACTACCGCTTCGGATCGATCACTACCCCTCGACGATAGCTGAAATTTTCTAGGGACAATTTTTCTTTTGCATCTAATTGGCGAGGCGCCCGATAATAAGTCGCCATAGGTAAAAAGTCCAATAGAGGAATCCCTGTTGGTTGCCAGCAGTCTAATTTCAAATGGTTCTCCCGGGTAATTTCGTAGCGTTGCAAACGATCGTCCACATAAATGCCAAACATATTATTGGCACAAAGATAGCCTTTTACTTGGCGTCCCCAATACGAATCATCGTTGTCTAAATCGTGGCCCCAGCGGAACAAACGCCGGGTGCCCCCGCCTACCACATATTCCCACTGGTCTTCTGTTAACAAACGAAAGCCTTCTTTTCGAATTCCTTTAATGATTTCTTCTTGGGTCTGAAAGCGTCTTTCAAAAACATGATAACTTTCCAAGTCTTCGGCGAGTTCTACATAATAATTTTCCCCGACTTCGGCTTGTTTAGGCAAAGTGAAGTTCAGGCTTTCTTCAAAAGAAGCCGGCGGAGCAAAAAGCTGCCGTACCTCTGCTTCTGCCGGGGCAAATTTACCCATATCCCCGGTAAATTCTCCCGTGACAGTATCTAAATCTCCAAGATAGCGGGTGCCTGCCGGTAGAGCATATTTTTCCACCAACATGGGACAAATGGCGACTTTACGCAATGGGGTGGTGTATAAATTAACGAATTGATCCCATTGTTCTTCGGTTTCTAAACCAAATTCTGTAATCAATTGTTGAGTCAATAAGGATTTTTCTTCAGGAAATGGTGGTGCCCAAGTAGTAGCATTTAAGCCTTCGACCCCTAAATCCCAACCTAAAATAGCTTCTTGATTGCCAGGGACAAAGACAAAGGGATCCCCGTCAATCTCCAGTTCTGCAGTGCGGCACTTTACGCCAGCTAATTCAAAATCCATTAACCGAATATCTGTCACCAGTTTCAGCGGACTAACAAAATACATCAAGACTTTCCCCACCACTTGCAACATTGCTTCATCCGTGAGTTTTTTCCAGTTGCTCCATTCCATCATTTCAAATAAATTCATCTGCCTGACTCCCTCATTACCAATATCTGTTATGATTAAGTATACCACGACTAAAGGAGAAAAGATGAAAAGACAAGTATTCGGCAAGGAAATTTCATTGCAGGCAGCCGCATTCACCTTACGTTACCAAGTTTTTGTCTTAGAACAAAACATTCCGGCCCACTTGGAATTTGATGAAATAGATGCCAAAAGCCCCCCTTACTTTGTGATTTTTGATGATTGCCTTCCCATTGCCACGATTCGCTACCAAGCAGATGAAAAACAGCCAGATTTGATTCGACCAGATCGTTTTTGTGTCGCCAAAGAGTACCGAAGAAAAGGAATCGGCCGCCAATTACTAACCGATTACGAACGTCAAGGAAAAAAAGACGGGTACAAAGGAAGTATTTTATCCGCAGAATGGAGTGCCAAAGCGTTTTATGAAAAGCTCGGTTACCAAGCGTTTGGCAAGAGTTTTTTAGAAGATGGGATTAAATGTGTGAACATGCAGAAAGATTTTTAAGTAAAAAGAAGGCCAAGACATAAAAGTCCTGACCTTCTTTTTTAGTTTCCATCATGGGAGCTTTTCTTATGTTTACGCGCGCTACGAGTTTGTTGGCGCCGTTCGATTTTGCGTTTTTGGCGATTGCTATCGTCCACAGCCCGCTGGATTTTTTTCTTGTAGCCTGGTTTGATTTTCTTTTTCTTCTTTTTCACCAAACCGATTAAAGTAGGATCCAATTCATCTTTGGATTTTTCCCGCTTTTTCCGTCGATTCCGGTCATAACTTTCTACGATTTCACCATTTTTAATCTCTTTTGGTTCAAAAGAAATGCCCAGTTTTTCCAAGGCGATAATGCTTGCTTCATCAGATGGATCGTATAACGTAATGGCCGTCCCAGGAAGTCCGTTACGTCCAGTCCGCCCCACGCGGTGAATAAAGAATTCCAAATCACTAGGTAACTCCGCATTGATTACATGAGAAACGCCTTCAATGTCGATCCCCCGGGCAGCCAAATCAGTAGCAACCACATATTGATAGTCCATATTTTGAACTTGGCGCATGATTCGTTTTCGTTCACGAGGGGTGATATCGCCGTGAATCTTGGCTACTTTCAAGCCTTGATTCTTCAAGTAAGCGGTAATTTCATCCACTCGTTGTTTCGTATTGGCAAAGACAATCGCCAAATACGGTTGCCCCATGGTTAAGAGTTGATAGATCTGTTGTTCCGATTTACGGCCTTTGGTGGAAATCAACCAGTTGTCAATGGTCTCTGAAATCACCGCTTTTGGCTTAATTTCCTCAATAATCGGATTCTCCATATATTTTTTCAAAAATGGCCGTAGCTTTTCAGGAATCGTAGCAGAAAAAACTAGAATTTGTAATTTTTCTGGTAAACGGCTGGCAATTTGATCCACTTCTGCCAAAAAGCCCATGTCCAATGTCATATCCGCTTCATCCACTACAAAGGCTTGAGCGGTATGGATTTGCAAGACTTGTTCATTTAATAAGTCTAAAATTCGCCCAGGCGTGCCTACCACAATGTGAGGTTGCTGATGTTTCAAGCGTTCAATTTGACGCTTTTTATCAGTGCCCCCCACAAAATTGGTCACGCGAATAATAGGCTCAGAATAGTCCGCAATTTGTTTAGCCGCTTGGTAAATCTGAGTGGCTAACTCCCGGCTGGGGGCAGTAATCACCACTTGCACTTCATTTTTTTCAGGATCGATGCGATCCATTAAAGGCAGTAAAAAGGTATGGGTTTTCCCGGTCCCAGTTTGGGATTGGCCCACAACACTTTTATTTTTTTGAATCAAAGGAATCAGTCTCTGTTGAACTTCTGTAGGTTGATTAAAACCGATTTCCTTTAGAGCTTTTTGGATAAATGGTTTGAATTCAAATGTTTCAAAGGTCATTTGCTCCACCTTCTTTCTTTTGGCAATCCTTGGCATTATAGCATATTTGCAGGAAACTGGCGAATTTTCTTTTATTCTCAGCCAATTTGGCAGGATATTTTCTTATTTTGGAAAAATGAAGTATCATGACAATAGGGGGTGTGTTGGTTATGTTAAATCCATATTTTGCTTACGGGGTGCCTGGGGCCTTATTGCTTCTTTATGCAGGCTTTGCCATTTTTCGCAAGCGCAGTGAAATCCATTATATCGGTTTTGTCTTATTTATTATTTCCGGTTTTATGACCGCTTTTTGCTTTCAAGTATTGCAATACGCCTTTCATGAGGCTGCTGATAAAAGCTGGACTAGTGTGACCACAACGCTAGGTTTTCCCACGTGGACGTTATACATTGGCTTGGTCATTGGCATTTTATTAGTCGGTTTAAATCTAATTCGGGCCTGGCGCCGAATTCAAGATATCCGCCATCCGTCATAATTCTAAAAATGATTAAAACCCACTTTTCAAAACTAGTTTTATATCGTGAGAAAGGCGGCACAAACTGGTTTAGCTCTCCAGATTTAAAGCAGAACCGACACAGGATGCACTTTATCAGGTGTCGGTTTTAACTTGATTTTGAAAATCTCTAATTTGTGAAGCCAAAGCGAATTGGAATTGGTAGTACAGAATTCTTACTTGTAACATTAGCATTATCTCTCAGCCGACAAAAAAGGGGACCGTGACATAAGTATTCCCTAAATGATAAACAACGAACATTTAATTTTTTTGATAAAAAAGATTCGGATGATAAAAAATCGTGACAATTTTTGTGTCTTAGTCCGAAGAGAGAACATTACCATACGTGAAAAGAGAAAAAGCGAATTACGCTGACTTAGCTTGAGAAACACAGGTTAGGCAGCGTTTGAGATTTTTAGCAATGAAAAGAAGGCTATCTTCCAATGATTTTTAATGGAAGATAGCCTTCTTTTGCTTGCGTCTCACGTTTGGTATTGTTCGGTTCGTAGGACGGTGACCCAACTATTGTCACAGCCTGTCTTTTTTAATCAAAAAATTCAAAATACTGGATATCAATGCCATTGTGTTTTGACATCTTTGATAGAATATCCAATTCCAAGCGCAAGTAGGATTTATCAATTAAAAGATATTTATTTTCCTCCAAAGCTTCTTCAATACAAGCTAAAACCGCATCCTCATCACCGGCTGCACAGCCTTTGGTCTTTGCGGTTTTTAAGAAAATTCGATGGTCCCGCAATAGAAAATATTCATGATCGTATTTGTACACTGCCACTCGGTATTCTTTATTTACAAAGTGTCCTTGAATGATAAAAAAACATTCGGAAACATTGGCCAAGACCGCGGCCATCTGTTCGGCCTTAAATGTTTTTTGATAATACATGTTCTTCAACTCCCTACCCCGATTATAGAAGATGAAGTCGAAAAATAGAAATAATATCCCCTGGCCCTAAGAAAACTTCAAATTTCCCACTCTTGATAAAATTCTTTTAAAAAGTCTTCCATGAAAGCTTTTCGGCGCTGGCCTTCTTCTTTGCCATAGGCTGTGTTCATCATATCCACCAATAAAAACAGTTTTTCATAGACGTGGTTAATCACTGTTGTCCCTTGGCGATATTCGGCTTTTGAAGTAAAAGTTTTCGGCTTAATAGCCGGATCATACAAAGGATGTCCACTGTAGCCTCCAAAATAAGCAGTACGCATTAATCCCATGGCCCCTAAGGCTTCTAATCGATCCGCATCTTGAACAATTTGACCTGATAGCGGCAGTTCCAAGCTATTGCCAAAGTACTGTTTTGAAAATGAAAGATTGTCAATAATGAACAAAATTTCCAAGACTTGATCACTGCTTAATCCTTGCGTCTCCAAAAATTCCCGTAAATCTTCCGTGGCCCCCTCTACATCGGCGACCACTTTGTCATCAATGGTGTCATGGAGGTAACACGCTGCTAAGACCACCGTAGCATCCACGGCTTCTTTTGTGTTTAAAAGAATTTTTTGCGCCAAATGAGCTACACGTTGGGCGTGATCAAAACCGTGGCCGCTACCATCATGAGCTAAGTGTTTTTTGGCATAGTCAATAATTTCGACTATTCTCGTGGTGACAGTTTGCAATTGCTCCTCATTCATGGCTGGTCTCCCGAGCTTTCCGCGGTGGTCTAGTGCCCCAGTACTGGAAGAAGTCGGTACGCAAGGCTCCGTTATAAAGCTTGCGTTTTTTAGTAGCTTTCGCCCCGTAAAATTCTTCAAACTGCAAATCGCTAGTTAAGATGTACTTGCTCCAAGTAGTCAGTGGTTTAAAGACTTGCCCCATTTGACGATAGAGAACGCGGACACTTTCAGCTTCTCCTAGACGTTCGCCATAAGGTGGGTTCGCCACAATCACTCCATATTCTTTCTCAGTTTTAAAATCTTTTACTGCTTGTTGTTTAAAGACGATGGAATCACCTAAACCAATTTCTTCGGCATTTTTTTGGGCTACGTCAATCATCGGCCCACTAATGTCAAAACCCGAAATATCTAATACTTTATCATAATCGGCTACTTCTTCTGCTTCTTGGCGAACTTGTTCCATGACCTCATCAGAAAACCAGTCCCAGTCTTCACAGGCAAAACTGCGATTAAAACCTGGCGCGATATTGTGGCCAATTAAAGCCGCTTCAATACACAATGTACCTGAACCACAAACCGGATCCACAAAGGGACGATCTGGGTGCCAATTGGTCAACATAACTAAGGCTGCGGCCATATTTTCTTTTAAAGGCGCGCCTCCTTTTTCCAAGCGATAGCCCCGTTTAAACAAACTAGGCCCGGTGGTATCCAAGGTAATCATAACGTGATCTTTTAAAAGGGCTACTTCTAACTGAAATAACGCCCCTGTTTCCGCTAATGGCACACTGGCAGGACGGTGATAATAAGTCCGCAGCCGGTCTACAATCGCTTTTTTAGTAATCGCTTGGCAATCCGGTACACTGTAAAGCTTAGATTTAATCGAACGGCCCGCTACGGGAAATGCCGCATCTAATGGTAAAAAGTCTTCCCAAGGCAATCCTTTGACTTGTTCAAATAATTCATCAAAGGTTAACGCATCAAATTCTCCTACGACGATTTTAATTCGGTCGGCAGTGCGCAACCATAAATTGGCTTTGGCAATTTCTGCCATGGTGCCTTTAAAGCGTGCCCGACCGTTTTCTACTTGACAGGCAATCCCTAAGTCTCGTAATTCTTTGCCTACTAGGGCTTCTAAGCCTGCTGCGGCAGTGGCAATGACTGAAAATTGTTGATTTTTATCCATCTTGTTCCCTTCTTTTTTGCAAATTTGTTTAAAAGAACTGCTTGGTTACAAAGCAAGCAATCCTTGAATGGTCTCGTGAAAACAGGCTCATAATCGTTTCGTTTACACAAAACAATTATGAGCCTGTCATTCCTCCTGAAAGACTGTGATTTTCTATAAGCCATGTTCTGTCCAAGAATCTTTCAGGTCAAAGATTCCTTGGGCAATCATCTATCTGCAATTGCTTGCCTTCTTGTATTCGTTTGATTCCGTCAAAGAAGCGCCCCTACCATTGTTTGGGTTGCTCGCTCGAGGGGTTTACCGCGTTCCACCGTCATTGTTTCCAAGGACGCTTCGTCACTGTGGCACTTTCAAGGATACTAGCCCATGACCGAAGTTTTAGGGTGTTTTTCCTGCCGTTACCGATCACTCGGTACCCTGGCTTATGGTTTCGCCAGGCACGAACACTACCGGCATCACAGCCGGTGCGAGCATGGACTTTCCTCAGACCGGTTAGCCGGCCCGCGATTGCCCGAAAATCACAGTGTCTTACCTTTTAAAATTGACGCGTTTTTTCTAAGTCTTCTGGTGTTTCAACTGGTACTTCTGGTTTTTCTTCAACCTTTACTTCTGCTACTTCTTTATCTTTGGCAACATAATTGGCGCTATTAATGGCAGAACCAGCAGCTACATTCGGTGCTGTTGTAGTATCTTGATCGAGTTTCTTATCGAAAACTTCTTTTTCCAAATTGGACAAACGTTTCAAAATATCAAAGTTTGTTACCACTTGGCTCTTGGGTGCTTCTTGTGTGGAGCGAGTAGGTGTTGCGCTTTGATTTTTGGACAATTCCGCCACTTTGGCTTTCAAACGGTCGTTATCTTCTTGCAAACCTAGGATTTCTTTATTATAGCTTTCGTAATCTTTGATGACATTATCCAAAAATTCATCTACCTCAACCGGATCATAGCCCCGCATTTTGGTTTTGAATTCTTGTTGGAGAATATCTTTTGGACTGTAATTTAAATTTGCCATGTTTACACCTCATTAGCTTTTTCAAAAGAGTAATCTTTCCTATCTATTCTATCCAAAAATCTCAGGGAAATCAAATACTATCCTTCTAATATCGAATTTTGTAGATCATCCATCGTAATTTTATCAATTTGATAAGCATTTTCTGTGGAAAATTTTTGAGCATCTTTTAAGAAGTACTGACTTTTTCCAGGAAACTCTTCATCGTAAACCAATAAAACACCCCCGGTATGGGCCAATAAAAAATTCGTATGGTTTCGTAACTGTTGAGGATTTTCATATGATTGATGACTGGTTGCTTCCACAAAGTCTACTTGGTTTTTTACCCCTTGTAACAAAGCTTGATTGTTTTCCTTCCACTGGCTGCCAAATTCTAAAAACGGAAAGATCACAGCCACTTTTAAATCTGGGTATTCCCCTTTAAGCTCCAAGGCTACTTGGGCCGCCCAAATTTCTACCCCTAGATTTCCCCCAACTAAAATCCACTCCAAACCTGCTTCTAAATAGTCGATTAAACGCTTCTTTAGGACATTCTTAATAACTGCAACTTTCGGGTCATCCTCTTTAAAAACACCCATTTCGTAACTTCTGTAGCCGGTAACAAACAGGGTTTTGATTCCATCATTCACGGTTTTTTTCCTTTCCCTAGCAGATTTTGGTATAATAGCCCGGTAGGAGTGTGATTTCATGGTTTTCAACTATCCCGACGGACGCCTTTATGTCGATGATATAACGAAAAAGTCCCTAAAACAAGCACCGGCTATCAAAGGCAGGAAGTCTGTTTCCAATCTAAAAGCAGCGGATAAAAATGCCAGCTTCGCCAATCGCGGTATGCGTTTTGAAGAAGCCATTAATGACAGCAATGCCTATTATTTAAGCCGCAATATTGCAGTGATTCATAAAAAGCCTACCCCGATTCAAATCGTCCAAGTGGATTATCCTAAAAGAAGTGCCGCAGTAATTAAAGAAGCTTATTTTAAAGAGGCTTCCACTACTGACTACAACGGGGTTTATAAAGGGTACTATGTGGATTTTGAGGCTAAAGAAACCAAAAACAAGACCTCATTTCCGTTGAAAAACTTTCACCAACACCAGATTACCCATATGGATGCTTGTCGTAACCAAGGTGGCGTGGCCTTTGTTCTCTTGTGGTTTTCTCAGTTGCAGCGCTGTTTTTTTATGGATAGTGCAGTGTTAAGCCGCCACTGGCAAGAGCAAAAAATCACCAACAAAAAATCAATCCCATTGACTACTATTGAAGCCGAAAGTATTGAGATTTCTTTGGGCATCGCGCCAAGAATCCCTTATTTGACCGCCTTAGATACTTACTTTGCCAAAAAGGAGCAGGATTATGACAACGAATACCCCTTCAAGAGCTAACCGAAATAAAAAAAACAATAAACAAGCACCGAAAAAACCTAAGACAAAGAAAAAGCGTTCAGCGGGTACCATCATTTTTCGCATTTTCGCCAGTCTTTTTATCTTGGGCATGTTGCTGTTTTTAGGTGGCGTCGGCCTTTTCTGGTACTATGCCAAAGATGCACCGAAAATTGATGAAACCAGTTTAGAATCTGCCATTTCTTCTACCCTATTGGCTTCAAACGGCGAAAGCTATGCGGAATTAGGTACTGAGCGCAGAGAAACCATTACGCCTCAAGAAGTGCCGCAACTTTTGGAAGACGCCATTGTTTCGGTGGAAGACAAACGTTTTTACAAGCATATCGGGGTCGATCCGATTCGGATTATCGGCTCAGCAGTCTCGAATTTAAAAAGTGATACCACTCAAGGAGGCTCCACCTTAACTCAACAGTTAATCAAGCTTTCCTTCTTCTCCACCAAAGCCAGTGACCAAACCTTAAAGCGAAAAGCCCAAGAAGCGTGGATGGCCATTCAACTAGAAAAACAAAAATCGAAACAAGAAATTTTGACTTATTATATTAACAAAGTCTACATGTCTAACGGGATTTCAGGTATGGAAACAGCCTCCCAAGCTTATTTTGGCAAAAGTCTCAGTGAACTAAACTTGGCTCAAACCGCTTTAATCGCCGGAATGCCCCAAGCACCAGAAACCTATGATCCTTATAAAAATCCTGATTTAGCCAAAGAACGGCGAGACATCGTTTTATATACCATGAAAGAAAATAAAAAAATCACCGATGCGGAATACAAAGCAGCCATAGACACTCCGATTACCGATGGCTTAATCGAGTTTACCAACTCTGTCCAAAACTGGGTCAAATACGACGGCTACGTCAATGAAGTAATCCAGCAAGTCAAAGAATTAACCGGAAAAAATGTTTACACTGATGGTTTGGAAGTCTACACCAACTTGGATTTAGATGCCCAAAACCGTTTGTACGATATCGTCAATACAGCTAATTATGTCGCCTACCCTGATAGTGAGATGCAGGTTGCTGCAACATTAATGGATGCGAAAACCGGAAAAGTGACCGCTCAAATCGGCGGGCGTAATATTGATGCTTCTGTAGTGTTAGGCAATAATTTAGCAGTCAACACTTCTCGGGATTTTGGTTCTACCATGAAGCCGATTACCGATTATGGGCCGGCTTTTGAATACTTAAAAGACTCCACCGGTGCTCGGATTGAGGATGAACCTTATACCTATCCCGGTACAAACATCCAAGTGAACAACTGGGACATGAAATACATGGGCAATATCTCATTACGTACAGCTTTAAGCCAATCGCGAAATGTGCCGGCAGTCAAACTCTTAGATAAAGTCGGCGTGGAGAAATCCCAAGCCTTCTTAAAATCATTAGGCATTGAATACGCCAATATGGAAATCAGCAATGCAATTTCCAGCAATACGACTCAAGAAGGTACGAAATACGGTGCTTCTTCTGAAAAAATGGCAGCAGCTTACAGTGCTTTTGCCAATGGCGGCACGTATTACAAACCGATGTACATCTCAAAAATCGTCTACCAAGATGGTTCCTATGATGAATTTAATCCTGACGGCACCAAAGCCATGGAAGCCGGGACTGCTTATATGGTGACAGATGTGCTAAAAGATGTAATCACTCAAGGTACTGGAACCAATGCCCAAATTTCTGGCTTAATTCAAGCTGGGAAAACCGGGACTTCCAATTATTCTGATGCGGATATGGCCACACTAGGCAATTTGGATAATATTTCCCCAGATGTAACCTTTGCCGGCTATACCCCCGATTACTCATTAGCTGTCTGGACTGGCTATAATGACCATATGACGCCGGTCACTGAACTTTCCAATATGGTAGCCTCAGACGTCTATCGGGAATTGATGCAATACGTGACTCGCAATAGCACGGTTACCGATTGGGAAATGCCAAATGACTTGATTAAAGTAGGCAATGAGCTTTACTGGAAAGATACCTATGTGGCGCCAACAGTAGAATCTTCGGTGGTGCCAAGTTCGAGTAGCGTTCCAGTTCCTTCCAGTTCTAGTACGGTAGAAAGCGTCACAAGTGAGACTTCTACTACCCAGTCGATTCCAGAAAGCACGGCAACACCGGAAAGTAGTACCACACCAAGCAGTACTACGCCAAGTGAGTCTACTCCGGAAAGTAGTACCACGCCAAGTAGTGACCCACCTACTTCTTCTAGCACACCGCCAGACCAAGGCAACAATCAAGGAAATGGCAATAACGCAGAAGGCACAGAGCAAGACCAAACGTAACAAAACAACCCCCAGTAAGCAGTCAAAAGCAGCTGTTTACTGGGGGCTTTATTTTATTGTCTCATTCAGTGTTGTTTCTTTCCGAGTCGCGCTTGGCCGAATTGGCAAAGATCAAATAAAGGACAGGCTTCACATTTAGGGTTGCGGGCGGTGCAATGATAGCGGCCAAAGAAAATCATGGTGTGGTGGGCCTTCACCCAAGTCTTTTTCGGTAATTTTTTCATTAATGTTTCTTCGACTTGTAATACGCTGGCGTCTTGTTTGCAAATATGCAGTCGTTTGGACACTCGCTCCACATGGGTGTCCACCGCAATTCCCGGCACCCCAAACGCATCTCCTAAAACCACATTGGCAGTCTTGCCACCAACACCGGGCAATGTCATCAACTGCTTTTTATCTCGAGGGACTTCCCCGTTAAAATCACTTAAGAGTTTGGCGGCACAAGCTTTGATATTTTTGGCTTTGTTACGGTATAATCCGATGGTTTTGATTTTAGCCATAATATCTTCTAAAGGTGCTTGGGCTAAAGCTTCTGGTGTCGGATAGGCCGCAAATAATGCGGGAGTTGCTTTATTTACCGAAACATCCGTAGCTTGAGCTGAAAGAATTACCGCGATTAATAAATGAAAAGGATTGTCCGCTACCAATTCGCCATGGGCTTCTGGATACATCTCGCCCATACGTTTGATCGCTTCTCGAGTCTTTTCTTTGTTTAACAACATGACTAGTCCTCCTTAAAGGGATTGTGCAAGGTGACCGGTGGCAAGGAAGCGTTTTGCCCTGTCTGAGGTTTATCCGCCGCCTTTTGCCGAATTTGCAATTTCCGACGAGCTTGTTCGTTGGCGACCTCTTCTTTATTCCGCAGATTTTTACTTTCCCAATTTAATAAAATCCGATCAATATAACTTAGATTCCGCGCTTGGTGAGTGACGGCTTCTTTTAAAGCTAGACGTATCAATTCCGGATCGTATTGGTCTTCGTTTAGCCAGCCTGCAATCCGTTCAAATTCCAACGGAGAAAGGGGTCGGCCAAAT
This sequence comes from Enterococcus sp. 2201sp1_2201st1_C11_2201SCRN_220225, assembly GCF_040925905.1. Taxonomy (NCBI): domain Bacteria; kingdom Bacillati; phylum Bacillota; class Bacilli; order Lactobacillales; family Enterococcaceae; genus Enterococcus; species Enterococcus sp. 2201sp1_2201st1_C11_2201SCRN_220225. Next base: position 29,219 of record NZ_JBCOJC010000017.1, on the reverse strand, counting down.
TCTTGCTCAAAGGTTTGGTATAAATTGCTAATTTTATCCGCAATTTTCTTGTCCGATTGACTTTGGGCTTTTTGTTCATACAGCTTGGCTAATTTATCAAAGAGCGGACTAAAATCATAGCTGTCCGTTTGTTTGCCTTGGGCGTCTTTTTGAGTGACCAGACGCAAATTGTTCTTCTCATCGGCTTGGGCTAAAAGCTGGAAAATTCTCGTTTGACTTACGCCCATGTTTTGAGCTACTTGGGCTAAATCAGGAAATTGCCCTCGCTCTTGGCAGCTAAAGAGTTGCAACCAAAAGACCAGCTCCTCTGCATCCATTCCCAGTTCATGATAATGCGCTAATAAGAGATTGGGCACGCTAACTTGCCCTGCTGCGATATAACGTTGATAAAACTCCATGTTGCTCCTTCTTTCTGGCAAAAAGAAGACAGAAGCTTCCACCTCTGTCTTACTGCGTAATTATTGGACTACTGCGATGACTTCAATTTCCACTAAGACATCTTTAGGCAAACGGGCCACTTCCACAGCCGAACGGGCGGGATACGGCTTTTTAAGGGCTGTGGCGTAGACTTCATTAAATGCCGCAAAATCATTCATATCTTTCAAAAAACAAGTGGTTTTAACTACTGCCTCAAAACTAACCCCGGCCTCTTGTAAAATTCCTTGAATATTTTGTAGCACTTGTTTTGTCTGCTCTCTAATCTCTTGACCCACCACTTCCCCGCTTATGGGATCTAAAGGCACTTGTCCTGAGGCAAAAAGCAGTCCGTTGACCACTTTTCCTTGGGCATAAGGGCCAATTGCCGCCGGTGCATTAGTCGTTTGAATGGTTTTCATGGCTAGCCTCCTCCAATTTTTGACAGTCTGGGCATAAACCGTAGACTTCTAGGCGATGTTTGTTGATTTTATAACCTGTTAAACGACTAGCCGCCATTTCCACGTCTTCTAATCCGGGGTAATAGAAATCCTGGATTTTGCCACAACGAACACAACTAGCGTGATAGTGAGGTTTTTGGGAAAAATCAAACCGACTGGCATCATCGCCAAATTTCAACTCGGTGACGATCCCTTTTTCGGTAAACAAACGTAGATTATTGTACACCGTCGCCACACTTACATCCGTCACTTTATCCGCCAATGCTTGATAAATCTCATCAGCTGTGGGATGGTCGTGGGTTTCGACTAAATAGCGAATAATTTCTTGACGTTGGCTGGTAATTCGTACGCCTTCATTTCGAAGCTTTTGAATCGTCTTGGCCACTGTCCCTTCTTCCATCTAGGATTACCCCTTTCGTTTTCTCTATCATACTAGAAGTTTCCGATAATTTCTAGCAGGAGTCTTAGTCACAAGAAAAAAGTCGCAACCAAAAACGGTTCCGACTTTTATAGCCTTGCTTTTTAGAAACTGTAAACTAGTCTTCAAATTGATACAAAGCTGTGGACAAGTATCGTTCCCCATTGTCTGGTACAATGGCTAAGACTTTTTTGCCAGCTCCTAGCTTTTTGGCAACTTCAATGGCAGCAGCAATCGCCGCACCTGCAGAAATCCCTACTAAGAAGCCTTCTTTTTCCCCTACTAAACGGGCAGTTGCAATGGCATCATCGCTTGTTACGGGCAGTGCTTCTTCATAGATTTTCGTATCCAAGGTATCTGGAATAAAGCCAGCCCCAATCCCTTGAATTTTATGAGGCCCCGGCTGTTTCCCTTCTAAAATAGCAGATTCTGCCGGTTCTACTCCATAAATTTTAATTTCCGGAAAAGCCCGTTTCAATGCCCGGCCAGCCCCGGTAATCGTGCCGCCGGTCCCAATGCCAGAAATAAAAGCGTCTAAACCAGTTTCTTTAAAGTCTTCAATGATTTCAGGGCCCGTCGTTTCTTCGTGAATTTGAGGATTGGCCATATTTTCAAACTGCAAAGGCAAGAACCAACCGTTTTCTTTGGCTAATTCTTCTGCTTTGGCAATGGCACCTTTCATCCCTTCAGAACCCGGCGTTAAAATCAATTTGGCACCGTAAGCCTGCATTAATTTACGGCGTTCGATACTCATGGTGTCTGGCATTACGATAACTACTGGATAGCCTTTTGCTGATCCAACCATGGCTAGCCCAATTCCTGTGTTACCAGACGTGGGTTCCACAATGGTATCTCCAGCTTTTAAGCGACCGTCTTTTTCCGCAGCTTCTATCATGGATAACGCAATCCGATCTTTTACGGAACTACCAGGATTGAAAAATTCCAGTTTCACATAGACTTCTGCCGCATCTTTCGGCACGATATTATTCAATTTTACTACTGGAGTCTTTCCGATTAACTCCATTGATGATGTGTAAATTGTCATTGCGGTACCCCCTGTTTAATCTGATTCTTCTTGCTTTTTTCATCATAACCAAATTTGCAATATTCTGCCAGTCAGAGGCCTTATCAAGCTTAAATTGCTAGACCAATTTGCAAAATAAAAATTGAGGTTAAAAAAAGCGAGCAGAAAATTCTGCCCGCTTTTAGAAAATCAGTCTTAAATCGCTAATTGTTGTCCCACCATAATCGTATCTCCGGACAATCCGTTATTGGCCATTAATTGATCTACGGAAATGCCATGGCTACTAGCAATGGTCCATAGCGAATCTCCAGCAACCACGGTATACGTGCCGCCAGTAGTTGTGCTAGTACTTGTACTTGTACTTGTTGTTGTCGTTACTTGAGTAGTGCTCGTAGTGGCAGTTTCTACCACAGTAGTTGCACCTGTATTCGGTGTATCGTATTGAGTTAAATTGTAAGTCGCAATCAAGTTGTTTAGTTTAGAGCCATAGGTTGGGTCTGTGGCATAACGCCCAGTTAGATAAGCGGTAGCATCTTGATAACTGTAAGTATTGCTTTTCCAAGCCCCACTGTAATGAGCAGTCCCATCAGCAAAGCTAGTCCCTTTTAAGACGTTCGCATGTTCCTGAATGGATTCCCAATAAGAGCCATAAGTTTCGAAAGGTTCATTCATGGTTACCCATTGACCATTTAAGTATTCTTGAGTAGCTAAGTAAACGGGATTGGAATCACTATAGCCTTTAACTCCGAATAAATTGTAATAAGGTGCTTGAGACAATGTGGAACCACCATTGCCACTTTCCAATAATGCTTGAGCAATCATCACTGATGCGTATAAGTCATTTGCTGCTGCAATTTGGCTAGCAGTGGAACCAATTTGATTAATCAAAGATTGAGCCGCATCAGGGGTTTGATAGCTGTATTCCGCAGCTTCTACTTGAGTGCCGGGAGTCAATACACTGGCCATAGGAGCAATTGCCAAGCCAGTTCCAACTAACGCTGCGCCTTTTACAAATTTGCGTCTTTTCGCCAATTGGGCATTGCGCCGTTTTTGTCCTCGGGTCTTACATTCTTCCATTAGGTGCCTCCTGTAAACTATTATCTGAATCAAAAAACATACATTATCCATCAACGTTTCTATTATACGGAAGCACTTTACCAAGAACAAGTATTAGCTCCTTTAATAAGTCAATTTTCTCCAAATTCTCATTCTTCAAGAAGCTATCGAGCGATTAAAAAACTTTAAAAAGCCCTCACAACTTTTCTGCGAGGGCTAAAGACTTTTTAAAGACTGTTAAAGGTGTTAACCACGTTTTCGGTAGTGAAACCAAATTCTTTCATAATGGTTCCTCCTGGAGCAGAGGCACCAAAGTGATCGATTGCGATCATCTTACCAGCATCTCCAATGTAGCGTTCCCAACCAAAGGAGGCTGCGGCTTCAATCCCTACCCGTTTTGTAACGGCTTTTGGTAGGACTGACTCTTTGTAGCTTGCACTTTGTTTTTCGAAAAGATCGAAACTTGGCATAGAAACTACGGAAACATCTTTGCCTTGTGCTAACAATGCTTTTTGTGCTTCTACGGCTAAAGCCACTTCAGAACCTGTGGCAATTAGGATTCCTGCTGGTGCGTCACCTTGTTGTGGAGATAAGACGTAGCCACCTTTAGGCAAGTTTTCATCGGCTTCAGTTGCGGTATTTGGCAAGACCGGCAAGTTTTGACGACTTAAAACCAAGACCGTTGGCGCGTTTTTGGTCGTCATAGCTACTTTCCAGGCAGCCCGAGTTTCGTTACCATCTGCGGGACGAATCACTTGAACTCCCGGCATGCAACGTAGACTAGCCAATTGCTCCACTGGTTCGTGAGTAGGACCATCTTCCCCTACTGCTACGGAATCATGGGTCAAAACATAAACCACTGGTACTTGTTGAATCGCTGCTAAACGGACAGCTGGACGCAAGTAATCGGTAAAGACAAAGAATGTCCCGCCGTAAACTCGTGTACCGCCATGAAGCTGAATCCCATTCATAGCAGCTGCCATCGCAAATTCCCGTACACCAAACCAGATATTACGACCAGCGTAGTTCCCAGGTTCAAAGTTTGATTCGGCAGCAACCATCGTATTATTGGAAGAAGACAAATCAGCTGAACCGCCCCAGAAGCTAGCTACTTTTTCAGAAATTGCTTGAATCATGTCTTTACTGGAAACGCGGCTAGCTTGACTTGATCCTTCTTCATAAACAGGTAATTCATCAGACCAGCCTTTTGGCAATTTATCTGCAAAGGCTGCTTTAAATTCTTCGGCTAGTTCTGGATATTCTAAACTATAACGTTCAAACATGCCTTCCCATTTCGCTTCGGCAGCCGCGCCTCGGTCCATAATGCTTTCTTTAAAACGAGCAGCTGCTTCTTCAGGAACAGTGAATTCTGGATAATCCCAACCATACGCTTTTTTCGCGGCGTCTAAACCTTCTTTACCTAATGGAGCACCGTGAACTTGGTTTGTGCCTTCATTTGGTGCACCAAAACCGATAACGGTTTTTACTTCGATGATGGTTGGTTTTTCCGTTTCTGCTTGGGCTTCTTCAATGGCTTTGGCGATAGCTTCTAAATCATTGCCATCTTTGACTAAAAGATGTTGCCAGCCATATGCTTCAAAGCGTTGGCCTACATTTTCTGTAAAGGCCATAGAAGTTGGACCGTCTAATGAAATATCATTTGAATCGTATAAGACGACTAACTTACCTAATTTCATGTGACCCGCCATGGAACAAGCTTCTTGAGAAACGCCTTCCATCAAGTCACCATCGCCACATAATGCGTAAGTATAATGATCCATCACTGGAAAATCAGGACGATTGTATTTAGCTGCCAAGTGGGCTTCAGACATTGCCATCCCTACAGCCATTGCAATTCCTTGACCTAAAGGACCCGTAGTAGCTTCTACTCCATCAGTGTGATTCACTTCAGGGTGTCCTGGTGTCAAACTGTTCCATTGACGGAAGTTTTTCAAATCTTCAATGGATACTTGGTAACCTGCACAATGCAACAAGCTGTAAAGCAATGCGGAACCATGTCCTGCTGACAAGACAAAACGATCCCGATCGGCCCAGTTCCGTGAAGTCAACGGATTGATTTTTAAATAGCGGGTCCACAAGGTATAAGCCATTGGCGCAGCCCCCATTGGCAAGCCGGGATGGCCTGAATTAGCTTTTTGAACCGCTTCAATACTCAAAGTACGCAGGGTATTAACCCCTAGTTGGTCTACTTTATCAAACAAATAAATTCCCTCCTAGTTCCTTTTAGGTATATTATACCTTTATTTTTTCCAAAATACAAGGCTTTCAAAAAATACAAATCGTCCCTTATTCTCGGCCATGTAATCCTTTTTCTTTTTGAATTTGTTTCAATTTTTCTGGGGTTACATCGTTGCCCTCGGGATCTACCACTTTCATGCCTTCGATATGATGACGCATGCCGGAACGAAAGGCTTCTAAATATTCTTGACGCAACTGAATTTGTTCTTTTTCTTCGGCTGCTGTTAATGTGCCCGCTTTTTTCTTTTTACTCAACTCATTGATTCGAGCAAGTTTTTCTTTTGATAACATCTTTGTCCCTCCCTTGTTGGCAATTCTTCTCTATCATAAACCAAAGCTCATAAAAATTACAGTGGAAAATGAGGAAGAAATTAGGTAAATTCAACTCTTTATTAACCAGACGAACATTTGTTTGATTTCAAAAAAAAGCTATGGTACACTGAGACTAGCTAAGGAAAGTAGGTGCAGTGATGGCGAAAAGAACCGATACCCGCCAAGAAGATATCTTGCGCTTTATCCATGAACAAGTTGAAGCAAAAGGCTATCCCCCTACCGTTCGGGAGATTGGGGAAGCCGTAAATCTCTCTTCTACTTCCACGGTTCATGGACATTTGTCGCGTTTAGAAAAAAAGGGACTCTTACAACGAGATCCCACCAAGCCACGGGCCATTGAGTTAACGGCTGCTGGGCTAGAAAAAATTGGCATCCAAGCCGAAACAATTCCCATGTTAGGAGTAGTAACTGCTGGCGAACCCATTCTCGCCGTAGAAGAGGCTTCCGACTTTTTCCCAATTCCCCCAAATTTATCCAATGACATCGGCAGTCTCTTTATGCTGACCATTCGTGGGGAAAGTATGATTAACATCGGGATTTTAGATGGTGATAATGTGATTGTACGCCAACAGCGGGATGCGCAAAATGGCGATGTAGTCATTGCCATGACCGATGAAAACGAAGCAACCTGTAAACGATTCTTCCGAGAAAAAGATCACATTCGCTTGCAACCGGAAAATGATTATATGGAACCCATCATCCTACCTGACGTGACGATTTTAGGCCATGTCGTTGGTTTGTATCGTGATCATGTGAATTAAACCTCCCAAACGACTCTTTTTAGTAGAAAGAGTCGTCTTTTTTGTTCTGGGATAAAATAGAGGCTCACTTATAAATTTTCTTACTTATTCCTACTCTTCTTCTGATTCGGATTTCATTACAGTTTTAAAGGTAATTCTCAAAAAAATTTGGGGAATTGCCTTTTTTCACTTTACAAAACGAACATCCATTCGTATAATAAGAATACAAACATTTGTTCGTATAACTTAATGAGGTGAAGAAAATGAATGGAATTCGAAATGTTGCATTGGTTGGCTTGGGTTTAGTGATTAGTATGGTGATTACCCATTTTGGTATTGAGTTAGCTGCTTTGATTTTTCTCCCATTGTTTTTCTTGTGGTTTACCTTATGGGATGATAAAAAAGCGCGCCAAGCTGCTCGGCGCTACCAACAAAAAGAACATTACCAACAACAGACCAATTAACTGATTGTAAGAACGGCTGAACGAACTCGTTTCGCCAAACATAGTAAGGTTAAGATATAAAAAACAGGCTGTGACAATAGTTGGGTCACCGTCCTACGAACCGAACAATACCAAACGTGAGACGCAAGCAAAAGAAGGGTATCTTCCATTAAAAATCATCGGAAGATACCCTTCTTTTCATTGCTAAAAATCTTAAACGCTGCCTAACCTTGATTTCATCAAGCTAAGGCAGCGTAATTCGCTTTTTTTCTTTTCACGTATGGTAATGTTCTCTCTTCGGACTAAGACACAAAAATTATCACGATTTTTTATCATCCGAATCTTTTTTATCAATAAAAATTAAATGTTCGTTGTTTATCATTTAGGGAATACTTATGTCACGGTCCCTTTTTGTTTCCTACTTAATAATCCATCAAAGTCAAGATATCGTAGTCTTTAATTTTTTCCCGACCTTTTAATTCATCCAGTTCAATTAGAAACGCACAGCCGACTACTACACCACCGAGTTTTTCGATTAATTCAATGGTTGCTTTCACAGTCCCACCAGTAGCCAAAAGATCATCACACACCAAGACCCGTTGTCCTGGTTTGATGGCATCAGCATGAAGTGTCAATGTATCAGTGCCGTATTCTAAATCGTAGCTGACCGAAATGGTCTCACGAGGGAGTTTCCCTGGTTTACGGACAGGAGCAAAGCCAACCCCTAGTTCAAAGGCCACCGGACAGCCTACGATAAACCCACGGGCTTCAGGTCCTACCACCATATCGATGGCTTTTTCTTTGGCGTAGTCTACGATTTGTTTGGTAGCTTCTCGATAGGCTTCACCATCGGCCATTAAAGGGGAGATATCCCGGAAAATAATGCCGGGTTTTGGATAATCAGGAATGCTGGCTACATAATCTTTTAAGTTCATGGTTTTCCTCCTTGGAACCAACTACTCACTAGGCGCTAAGCCAAGCTTTCATCTTGGCCAAATCACTTAGCAGTAAAAATTCTTCGCTTTTTATTTTTTTTAATCGCTTTTGATAAACCTGGCTTTCTTCCAGATTTTTCTTTTGAGATACAGTTGCTTTTTGCAAAACGCCGTCCTCTATTGTAACAAATTCCAAGTCAAAAAACACCTGAATCATAAAAATTAATAAATTTTGAGGAATTTTCAAAAACTGGGCAATCTCAGGTAATTTATAGCGCACGTCTAATTTCTCCTGGCCATTGATCAGTTTAAAGAGCCGGGCGTATTGTTCTCTTGTCCCCATGCCGTCTAAATAGGCCTCGTCTTTGGCTTCTAAAATCAATAAAATCCGCTGCAACCCGCTGACTTGCACCACGGTTTTGACTTTTTCTGGATCTTCTGGACAATCTAAAAACGCCACTTCTTGATAATTTCCTGCTTGTAAGACGGCAGTTAATTGCTCGGTATTTTCATAGGTCACCACAGGTTGTTTTTTGGCTTTCACTGGCCCAAAGGCTAAAAGCAAAGTATCACTTTTAGGCGTAAAATGTCGCCGTTTGTTTTGTCCTCGCAGATCAAAAACTTGCAGACCTTCTACGGCAAAATCTAGTAGCTGTAGCTGAGGCTTTTTCAAGCCATTCCATTCATTAATGGTTAGCTGGCCCACTAGTGTAAAAGGATCACCGGTGAATTCAGTGATTTCACTACCAAAAGAAAAACCAATGACATCTAAAGTGGCTGGATTGCTTTTTTGGGCAATCGATAGTTTTAAATGCTGTTGTTCAGCTCCTAATTGGCGCAAAACCGGGGTCTGATCGCCTTTTATTGCAAAAACTGGAGCTTTATTATCTGTACCAAAAGGCGCCAAGTGACTCAACTGCTCGACTAATTCCAAAGTCACTTGCTCTGGAGTCAGCACCTCATCGATGGCCAGTGGTTCTCCTGTCGTGACATCAATTTCAGAAGCGTGGAGTTTAGCAGTTAAAACTGCTTGTAAGTCTGTTAACTCACTGGCAGGCACACTTAGACCTACTGCCATATGGTGACCACCAAAACTTACAAAGCGTTCTTTTTCTTCACTTAACAAAGAAAAGAGATTTACCGCAGTGATACTACGACCAGATCCTTTGGCAATGCCATCGTCTTTAATGGTCAAAACAAGACTGGGTTTACCGGTAAGTTGTACTAAGCGCCCGGCCACAATCCCCAAGACCCCTTCATGCCAATTCGGTGCTGCCACCACATTGATCAAACGATTAGGATCAATCATACTTTCTGCTTCTTTGGTGATTTTTGTCACCAAAGCTTTTCGTTCTTCATTGATTTGATTCAATTCTTGGGCGAGACTTCGGGCTTCTTCTTCATCAAACGTTGTCAACAAGGTCACCGCCGGATTCGGGTCTTTTAAACGGCCAATCGCATTTAACCGAGGACTGATGGAAAAGCCAATCATCGTCTCATCTACTTGAGCCAGTTTGGCATCGGCTGCTTTAAAGAGTTCGATTAAGCCTAAACGTTCGGTTTGCTTCATCAGTTGTAAGCCAATGGTTACCAAGGCCCGGTTTTCTCCTGTTAAGGAAACCAAATCGGCAATGGTCCCAATGGCTACCAAATCTAAAAACTCTAAGGGAACTTCATCCAATAATGCGCAAGCCACTTTAAAGGCCACCCCTACACCGGCCAAATCACCAAAAGGATATTGCCCTTGAGGATGGCGAGGGTGAATAATCCCGTATGCGTCAGGTAAGGTCTCTGGCAGTTCGTGATGATCAGTGACTAAGACATCCACCCCACGACTATTGGCATAGTCAATCGCCTCGTGACCGGAAACCCCATTATCCACGGTGACAATTAACTGGATGCCGCTGTCAATAAAATACTGGTAAACACTTTGATTAGGGCCATAGCCGTCGGTAAAACGGTTAGGCAAATAGACTTCTACATCACCGCCGATTAACTCGATGGCTTCTTTCATAACCGTAGCACTGGTGATACCGTCTGCATCATAATCCCCGTAAACTAAAATTTTCTCCCCAGCAGCTACTGCTTGCTGAATGCGAGATACGACTGTGTCCATATCCTGCATTAAAAATGGATTGTGAAAATCCGTTAACTGGGGGTCTAAAAAACGCCGCAGTTCATCTTTACTCCGTATATTGCGTTGCCACAATAATTTGGCAATATGCTCAGGCAAGTTGCGCTCGTTGATTTCTTCTTGAAATTCAGCGCTTACTTCCTGAGGTTCCGGATATTGCCATTGATATTTTCCGTTACGCACATGATCACTCCCAACTGTATGATTATAGCAAAGGCTAGCTGTGGTGAAAAGAAGGAGCGCTTTTCTTTAAGGTTTAAAAATGTTGCTGACGTTTGAGATCTGGTGTTGCCACTGTAATCCCGTCATCTTACACACCAGAAAAAGCTTTTCTCCGCCATAAAAAAGACCACTCCCTAAAGAGCAGTCACTGTTCATCTTTTGAAATACTAGTTTCAGATGGGGTTGTTTCCGGGATTTGTTGCACTGCCTCTAAGTCGGCAACTTGGTGCTCTAACGTTTTTAGTCGGCGTTTTTGTTGCCACATAACGTTGGTTGCGACTAATGTAGCAATCACTGCTCCGATAAAAGCTGAACCGATGACCACCAAAATCAGCGGTGCCGAGACTTGGGCGAAGAGAAAATTCACCGCCACGGCTTGGCTGTTAAATGCCGCAAACAAACCCACCACAAAAATTAAGACAAAAACCAACAATAAACGACCATTTCTTTTCATGATTACTTCCTCATTTCTTATTAAAGATGCCGCCAGCTAAAAAATCCCCCACAGCTGGAAATAAACTATAAAAGCGGGCTGCCACTTCCATATAACCGGGACGATTAATCTCTCGCACAGGATGAGACATGCTTTTCACAATTGTTTTGGCCAATTTTTCAGGATCAATCACATGATTGCCTAAAGCCTTTAAATAATTTCCAGAAGGATCAGCTTTGTCAAAAAACTCCGTCGCAATCGGTCCTGGGTTCACCGTAGTGACGTTAATATTGGCTGGTTTTAATTCCAGACGCAGCGCATTGGAAAAGCCTAACACCGCAAATTTCGTAGCAGAATAGACAGTAGATTTCGGTGACGCCATTTTTCCTGCCATGGAAGCAATGTTAATAATGTGACCATAACGTTTGTCTTCGAGCATTTGAATGGCAATCTGCTGGGTTAAGACCATCATCCCTAGCACGTTAACTTCAAACATGCGGTAAAAATCGGCGGAATCAAAGTCCACAAAATTTTCAAAAATACCAAAGCCGGCATTGTTGACTAAAATATCTACAGCACCTACTTCGTTTTTGATTTTTTCCATCAATGCGCTAATGCTGGTAGGATCGGCAACATCCAATTGAAAAGCATAGGCAGCCTTGCCGCTTAATGCTTCACAACGTTCTTTGACTTGACCGATTAAATTAATTCGGCGGGCACAAGTGATCACAATGGCACCTTTTTTGGCAGCAGCATAACAAATCTCTGCTCCTAATCCTGCAGAGCCCCCGGTGACTAAAACGACTTTATTCTCTAATTCCATCTGTCTCATCCTTTCTGCTAAAAGGCACGTCAATCACATCAAAATCTCGTACAATACGGGTGTTGGCAAAGACGCTGCGGGCTTCTTTTTCCAACTCAGCCACATCTTTGGCTAAATAACGAGCGCTGATGTGGGTCAATAAAAGTTGTTTGACATGAGCTTTTTGGGCCACTTGGGCAGCTTGGGCCGTGGTGGAATGATAATAAGACTTGGCCATTTGACTTTCGTCTTGTTTAAAGGTACTTTCATGAACCAAAATATCCGCATTTTGCCCTAACTCAATAGCGCTTGGGGTATAACGAGTATCCCCTAAAATCGTCACAATCCGGCCAGTTTGCCGTTGCCCTACAAAATCTTTGCCACAAATTTGCGATCCATCCGGTAAGGTAACGTTCTCTCCTCGTTTTAGCTGACCAAAAATTGGTCCCGGTTTAATCCCTAACGCAAGCAGCTTGTCTACTTGTAATTCGCCTTCATGGTCTGCTTCTTCCACCCGGTAGCCATAACTGTCAATTCCGTGGTCTAGCTTGTCGCAGATTACCGTAAATTGCTGGTCTTGAAAGATCACTCCTGGTGCTACTTCGATAAACTTCAATGGATAAGCCAGTCGGGTTTGACTGACCCGTAAAGCGGTGAGTACAAAATCTTTCACCCCTTTTGGTCCGTAAATTTCCATGGGCTCAACGCCTCCTTGAAAACTACGGCTGGACAATAATCCCGGCAGGCCAAAGATATGATCACCATGTAAATGCGTGATAAAAATTTTTTCAATTTTCCGGGGACGAATCGTGGTGCGCAAAATCTGCATTTGCGTCCCTTCTCCACAGTCAAATAACCAAATCCCATTCCGCTCGGCTAACAGTTTCAAGGCAATCCCGGTAACATTGCGATGTTTGGCCGGCACTCCCGCACCTGTTCCTAAAAATTCAATTTCCATATTTATGACGATCCTTTTCTATTAAACTATCCTTCAGTATAGCATTTTTCTGGCGGGATTGCCGAAAATTTCCTTGCGTCTAAAAAGTCCGGTAGACGTATTGATTTTTCGGAGTGGCAATGGACTTAACGCTTGCCACTTTCACCATGGGCAAATTCCGCTTAAAGGGGGCATAAAACTCTGAAGTAATCTCCCCTGTAACTTGTAGCCACTGGTCATTTTTGACTTTCGTTGCTTCCGGCAAAGTGATTCGCAAGCCAAAGACGCCAGAATCCGCCACACAGTGAATAAT
>NZ_JBCOJC010000017.1:0-16145 GCF_040925905.1 Enterococcus sp. 2201sp1_2201st1_C11_2201SCRN_220225 | reverse complement strand
GATCACCGTATTTTGCCATCAGCTCATCCATCTGCTTTTGGTAATCTTCTTTATTATAGTAGAGACTGGTGTTTGGTTGCAGGTACTGGGTTTCCATTTGAGGATCCCCCACACTCTCTTTACTTAGAGGAAACTGAAAACCCTTGGCCTCCACAATCGTGGTATTGAGACTGACGGTGGGAAAAAGCGTACCTACCACAATAGGCAAAGCCAAAAGCACGTAGGCGATTGATCGTTGATAGGGCTTTTTTAACCCGTGATCGTGATCATCATGTTCCTGATGGTGGCAATCTTCAGCATGATCGGCTTTTGGGTCTTCTTTCACCCAAGTATAAAGCTGAAACAAAGCCAAAATTAAGGCTATCACCGTGGACATAACTGCCAAATATTGATAGTGAACGTTGATAAATTGATTTAGTTTATCGGTCACTTGTAAATACATCATCAATCCGGCATAACCGGCTAAGATTAGAAAACGAATCATCCTTTACACCACCCATGCATATCCGGTGACACAAAGCACAATGATGGCCACCAACGTTAAAATAAATTTACCACTAAAATACCGGTTCATCATCAACAGATTTTTAATGTCCACCATAGGGCCGAAGACTAAAAAGGCCACCACAGGAGCTGTGCCAAAAAGACTTAATAAAGAAGAGCCGATAAAGGCGTCTGCTTCCGAACACAAAGACATAATAAAGGCCAGTAACAGCATCACTAAAATGGCTAAAATTTTAGAAGAACCGAGGGTCAATAACGCTGCTGTGGGTAAATAAGTCTGCATAGCCGAAGCAATCAATGCTCCGATAATTAAGTAGCGCCCGGTATCAAAAAATTCATCCAAACTGTGATGCAAAAGATGACTTACTTGATGAGTGAAATGATGTTTTTCCAAAGTGTTTTTGTGTAACGTACAGTCACTTTTTTCGATAACAACATGGTTTTCAGTCGAGGGATTTTGTACAGCTGCTTCAGCCACCGTGAAAAAACTTTTCTTCAAAACTGATCGAGGGGGAAAGTACGCCAGCCACACCCCCACCACCAGAGCCACGAAAAATGCACCCCCTACTCGTAAAAAGGCAAACTTCGCCGAATTCCCAAAGGCGATATAAGTGGAAAAAATCACAATCGGGTTCACAATAGGCGCGGTTAACATAAAAGCAAAAGCTGTAGGAATCGGCACGCCTTTGGTCACAAAGCGGTTCACAATGGGCACAATGCCACATTCACAAGAAGGAAAAAAAACGCCTAGGCCACAGCCCACTAAAATCGAAGCCAACTTATTTTTGGGCAATAGACGCCGCACTCGCTCTGGCGTCAAAAAAACTTGCAAAGCGCCAGAAATCAAACAACCTAACAACACAAAAGGCAAGGCTTCAATGACGATGGAAAGAAAAATCATACTCATCTGCAAAACTGAATCCGGCAGTTTATCAAACAAAAGAAAACCTCCAATTAGCCACTACTGCCTAAAAAAAACGCAAAAGGCAGTGAAAATAATATCTTAGTAACTATACTCCTGGCTTTAGTAACGTGGCAAGCTTCCTTAGTTGAAATTTATAAAAAAACTCTGTAGCCAGATTTGGCAGAAAACCAAAATTTGACTCCAGAGTTCATTTTTATTTATAAAAATGAAACTTATTGCTCGCTTTCATCAGATGGGCTAGCTTCCTCTGTTTCAGGATGTTTGGCAGCCCACGCTTCTTTTGTCTTGTTCTTTGCTTCTTCTTCCAAATCCTTCGCTTTTTTGATTTCAGCTTCCACTTCTTCATAATCAAAGCGTGTCACGCCACCGCCTAATTGATACATAATCAAATCATTAATCGGCCGGTTGTCTTCTTCTTCTGCAATTAAAATCAAGCCGGTTTGGCCTTCTCCGATATTCGAAAGCAAAAACTCAAAAATATTCCGGGCATTTTGAACTTCTTTGGCATCCCGACTGGCACCGATCACACTGCCTCCCATCCAGCCTAAAAGCATGGCTAACGGTCCCACAAAAACCCCGACTAACATACCGATTAAGCCGCCGGTGGACGCTTTGTTACTACCGGTGAAGTCCAAAAAATCATCAATTTGAAATTTGTGTTGCCCGTCAGCCGAATGGGTCACCACCGCCATTTGTTCTCCCTTGATTTGTCTAGCTATCGCCATCTTCTTGATTTCCGAAAAAGCTTGGTAGGCTTGGGACTCCACTTCAAAATTCATTACAATTACTCGTTTGGTCATTTTTTCTCCCCCTTTAATCGTATCAGTCGGTATAAGTACCGAGCAAATCTTACTCTTTTATTTTACCAATCATTGCGACGATTGAAAAATAATGGGACTTTTGGAGAAGAAAAAAACATCCCCAGGTCTTCCCGGAGATGTTTTGGATTTCCTATTCCACAAACTCAAATTCAAAATTGCCAATGCGGACGATATCGCCGTCTTTCGCACCACGAGAACGCAAGGTTTCATCTACCCCCATAGCACGAAGTTGACGAGCAAAACGCATGACAGTTTCTTCGTGATCGAAATTGGTCATCTGGAAGAGTTTTTCAATCTTCGCCCCAGATAAGACCCAAGTGGCATCTGGTTCCCGATCCACTGTAAACTCTGGTTCATCCGAAGTAAAGCCGTAATGAACTGCTTCTTCTATTTCTTCGTCTTCGTAAAGTGGGAATTCCGGTGTGGTTTCCAAAAGATCCGCTGTCGCATTTAACAAAGGTTCAATACCTTTTCTCGTGACTGCTGAAATGGCAAAAATTGGCAGGTCTTCCGCGAATTCATCGGTCTTTTCTTTGGCTAACTGAGCTTTGAATTTTGCCAAGTTTTCCTCAGAATCAGGCATATCCATTTTATTGGCTACGATGATTTGAGGTCGTTCCAAAAGACGGAGATTGTGTTCGCCTAGTTCTTTGTTAATGGCGAGATAATCTTCGTAAGGATCCCGGCCTTCCATACCGCTCATATCAATGACATGAAGAATGACGCGGGTGCGTTCAATATGGCGCAAGAACTGCGTCCCCAGCCCCACACCTTGGGAAGCTCCTTCGATCAGTCCCGGTAAGTCCGCCACCACAAAACTCCGTTGATCACTGGTCGTGACCATGCCTAAATTCGGCACTAATGTGGTAAAGTGATAAGCACCGATTTTTGGTCGTGCCGAAGAAATAATTGAAAGCAATGTGGATTTCCCTACCGATGGAAATCCGACCAGACCGACATCAGCTAAAACTTTTAGTTCCAATTCAATTTTGCGCTCTTGACCTGGTTCGCCATTTTCTGCGAGTTCCGGCGCGGGATTGCGAGGGGAAGCAAAGCGGGTATTTCCCCGGCCTCCACGACCACCTCTGGCTACAGTTAACGTGTCCCCATTGGCAATTAAATCTCCCAGTAATGCCCCAGTTTCTGCATCTCGCACTGTAGTACCAGGTGGCACTTTTACAAAGGTATCCTCAGAACCGCGGCCGTGCATCCCTTTACTCATGCCATTTTCCCCGGCTTGAGCCCGGAAATGACGATTAAAACGAAAATCCATCAAAGTGCGCAGGCCTTCATCAACAACGAGAACTACACTCCCGCCTTTGCCGCCATCACCACCAGCTGGGCCACCATCGGGTACATATTTTTCCCGACGAAAAGCCACCATTCCGTCGCCACCTTTACCGGCTTTGACATCAATTGTTACTTGATCTAAAAACATGGACATGATTCGTCCTCCATTTCTCATACTTTCCAACGTGTCCACAAGGGACGTCAACTCATTGTACCTATGAAACAGGCCTTTGTCCACGATAAGAAAGGTTCATTTAAAAAAGCTTTGATTCTTTTTATGACTTAGAGAAGGCTATTTCACAATATTTTGGGGTGTCCCCTTTACATATTGAGCCAAATTCTCCACTCCAATGGCCATCAATCGCTCTCTAGTTTCCACTGCTGCCCAAGCAATATGCGGCGTCAACCAGCAATTTGGTGCCGTCAACAGCGGATTTTCCGCTTCAATCGGTTCTTTCGCGACTACATCCAGGCCACAGGCAGAAAGTTTGCCACTGTGAAGTGCATTTGCCACTGCCGCTTCATCTAGTAATGGCCCTCTGGCAGTATTGATTAAAATTGCTCCCACTTTCATTTGCTCAATGGCTGCTTGATCAATCATCTTTTCAGTTTCTGGAAACAAAGGCACATGAAGGCTGATAATATCAGCCTTTTGATAGAGTTCAGCCAGACTGACTTGTTGTGCCCAGTCAGCTTGGGGCGTTTTCTCACGATGATTCCAATAGATCACCTTCATTTTAAAAGCGTGGGCGATTGTTGCCACTTCTTGGGCAATGGCGCCGTAACCGATTAAGCCAATGGTCTTTTCCCGCAATTCCATTAAAGGCTTCACAAAGTAAGTGAAATCAGGACAGCGCTGCCAGTCTCCTTGTTTTACGGAAGCATTATGGACGGCTACTTGAGACGTGATTTCTAGCAATAGTGCAAAGGTGAATTGAGCCACCGCCTCAGAGCCGTAAGCTGGGATATTGGTTACCGTCACCTGATGTTTGGCACAGGCTGCAAGGTCAATTTGATTAAACCCCGTTGCCATCACCCCCACATATTCCAAATTCGGACAAGCGACTAAAATTTCTTCGGTAATGGGCACTTTATTGCTTAAAGCCACTTGAGCATCCCCGATACGGTGGATGATTTCTTGGGGATCATCCACCGGCGTACGTTCATAAAGGGTAACTTCTCCTAATGCTTCAAATCCTGACCAACTAATATCTCCCGGATTTAATCCGTGACCATCTAATATGACAATTTTCATTTTACTTCCTCCACTAATTCCATCTGAATAAAATTCACCAATTCGTTGTAACACAGGGCTAGAGCTTCTCCGGTTTTCTCAAAACCCGCTCGCTGGTAAACAGTCAAAGCCCGCTGATTAAAATCCGCAACCCGTAAACACAATGTACCTTCAAATTGTAAGCCGCTTCTCGCAAATTCAATGGCTTTTTGGGTCATGGCTAAACCTTGCCCTTTACCACAATCTTCCGGGCGAATTCCTAAACCAATCTCCATACGCTCAGCAGACAAGGGCTGGTAACTAAAAATCCCATAAAAATTTTCACCGCGATACACCGCAAAAAACAGCTCTCCTGCTTGATTATCCAAAATTTCCGCCAGACTTTCTGCATAAAAAGGTACCGGCGTATTGTAAAACTCGTAAGGAGGCGGATAATGCCAGCGCAAATAAATTTCCGCTTCTTTTCGATTCATTTTTTTCACACGGTAAGTTTGACTCATAGCAGGCTCCTTTTACAAGTGATGTATGAAATCTTTGAAGTTTATTTTAGCATAAACTCATCCTTCTATTTTTTACAAAACATTTTTAAAAAAATTTCTGCCAAAAACCAAATCCTGCCGTTTTCTAATGCTAACGCAAAAACCCGCCCCAGTATTCCTAAGGGCGGGTTTTGTCTTTTAAAAGACTATTTGTTTTCTTTTAATTTGAAGTTAGACCATGGACGTAAGAAACCTAATAAGAACAATTCATCGGGAGCGATTTTGCCGACGACGTTAACGCGACCGTCGTTTTTCATGTCTTTTAAGGCAATTTGGGTTTCCCCTTTGTATTGACCGTAGTCCACGTTATCGATTAAGACATCCCCCCGAGTCATATCGTGGGTATCATGAGCTGGGAATGGTTTGTCTTTGTAATAAACCCGGGTCATGGTAGAGCGCAAAATGTAATCAGAGCGGTCTCCCCGATAGCTGTGAAGGTTATCAAAAAGACAAATCCGTTCGTCTTCTGTGATACCTTCTGCCACATCGACTTTCAACGTTGGGTAATCAGCAGTAAAGGCTTCTGCCATAGCAGCTAGTTCCGCTTCTGAAGCATAGGCATTGCCAATGGAGATGTCATCAATTAAGCCGGTCAAAACAAGGTGTTTAACTTGAGTGGCTAATTCCAAATCCCGATGATCTTCTAAAGAACACAATCCGTCTTGCGTTGGCCAAGGTCCAAAAGTGGCATCATGGGAATTCACAAAGGCCATGGTATTTAAGTTGTATTTACGGAATTTTTCCGAGCAATAGACAAAATGATCATAGCCTAAACCAGAATACCGATGAGGATAGAAATTATGGGAACCTAATAAATTGTTCGTGTTTGGCGAATAGCTCATAATATTGTCGACGTAATCGGTACCGGTGGACATGTTGATTTCAATTTTGATGCCATAGGGGTTTCTCGTCATACGAGCTTCTTCTGCTCCGGTAAAACCGATATCCAAGCGAATGCCGTCCGCCCCCATATCGTGGAAGAAGGACAAGTCATCATAAGAGATTTCCAGTTGTTCAAAAAGCGCTGGATTGATGTCCACCATAACTTCCATATCTAAAGAATTCGCATAGTCCACCACTTTTTTGAAATCAGCAAGGACTTGCTCTTTGTCGCCATTGATTTGTAACAGACTGGTGAAGACCCGCTTAAAGCCGTATTTGTGGGCTAAGTCCAAATATGCCTTGTCTTTTTCGTAAGTGGAACGCTCTGGATAGATTGAAATACCTAATTTTCCCATGAAATAAATCCTCCTAAAATCGTGAATTTGCTTACAAAACTAGTATAGCATTCCCAAAATTATTGGTCTACACCTTTACTCTGTTTTTTTGGAAAAGGTTTACAAATTCTTCATAAACTATGGTGGCGGCATGAAGAGATTTTTGTTATTCTAAGATGGTACGCAATAAGAAAGGAATGCAATCATCATGAAAAAAATAATCATCAGTGTCACCACTTTGGCGGCCTTAGTCTTTTTAGGAGCTTGTAGCAGTACTACCACTAAATCCAGCGACAGTTCTACTCAAACCACAGAAACCAGCTCTTCAGTGGATTTAAACAGTTTGGAACTTCCTCAGTTATCTGATGAAGTGGCAGAGGATGAAACTTTAGTGGAAATGGTAACTTCTGCCGGCTCCATTAAAATTAAGCTCTTCCCTACTCAAGCACCAAAAGCCGTGGAAAACTTTGTGACCCATGCCAAAGAAGGGTATTACAACGGCACCAAATTCCACCGAGTGATTGAAGACTTTATGATTCAAGGGGGGGATCCTAAAGGGGACGGTACCGGTGGCGAAAGCATTTGGGGCGATTCTTTTGAAAATGAAATTTCCAATCAGCTCTATAATATTCGTGGTGCCTTAGCCATGGCCAATTCTGGCGGGGATGCTACCAATGGCAGTCAATTTTTCATCGTGCAAAATAAAGACGATAAATCTGACGGCCTAGCCATTCAATACTACCCGGAAGCAATTATTGAAGCCTATAAAAAAGGTGGCGTACCTCAACTAGATGGCGGCTACACCGTCTTTGGTCAAGTCGTGGACAATGGCATGGAAGTCGTGGACAAAATCGCTACTTCTGAAACCACTGGTGAAGCCAACAGTATGGGCGAAGATTCTACCCTTAAAGAAGATGTAACCATTAAAGAGATTAAGATTTTACAAGAAGCGAAATAAAAAGAGAGCGAACTGCCACTTCATGGCGGTTCGCCCTCTTTTTTAGCTTCTAAAACTTCATTTCTTCCATGGAAGCTTTAAAAATTGCCAGTACGTCTTCTTTTTGTAAGGGCACAAAAGCATCCGTGGCAATAGCAGAATGTTTGACTGCTTGTTCCGCCATTTCAGCAAGGTTGCTGTCGTCAATTCCCACTTCTGGTAACGTCATCGGAATCTCGCAGGCTTTGAAAAATTCATAGAGTTTTTGAATGCTATCTCGGGCGACCGTTTCATCGTCACCAGTCAAGCCCCATACATTTTTACCAAACCGAACAAAGTAAGGTAACGTTTCGGCATTTAAGACGTGATTCATCCAGCGGGGCGTTAAAATCGCCAACCCAACGCCATGGGTAATGTCATAATAAGCAGAAAGCTCGTGTTCCATCGCGTGATTTGACCATGCTCCCTTGCGTCCACGACCGATTAAGCCGTTTAATGCCCAAGAAGAGGCCCACATGAGATTACTTCTTGCCTCATAATTAGCTGGTTCTTTTAAAGCGATGGGCAAAAGTTCAATCACGGTTTTCATCAGGCCTTCTGCCACATGATCAATCATTTGAGTACCCGGGGTTTGATTAAAATACTGTTCCATAATGTGGCTTAAAATATCCGCTGAACCCGCTGCCGTTTGGTATTTGGAAACGGTAAAGGTGTACGTCGGATCCAAAATAGAAACTTTAGGAATCAGGATTTTGTTGCCAAAGCCTAGTTTTTCATGGGTTTTGGGATTGGACAAAACTCCACCAGAATTCATCTCACTACCAGTAGCAGCTAGAGTTAAAATCGTTGCCGAAGGTAAGGCCTTTTTGATTACCGAAGAATCAGCAGTGAAATCCCAAGGGTCCCCTTCGTAATAAACCCCACCACAAATCGCCTTGGCACAATCTAGTGTGGAGCCACCTCCTACTGCTAAGACTACTTCAACCTTTTCAGCGCGACAAATAGCCACTCCTTTGCGTACGGTTTCGATCCGCGGATTAGGCTCCACACCGGCTAATTCCACGATATCGAAGTCTTTTAATACTTGATAAATCTTATCGTATAAACCATTTTTCTTAATACTGCCCCCGCCATAGACCAATAACACCTTGGTGCCATATGCTTTTAAGGCTTCTGGTAAATGCTCGATTTGGTTTTTACCAAAATAAACTTTCGTAGGTACTTCAAAGATAAAATTTTCCATAACCGTCCCTCCTCGCCTTTTATTATAAGAGACTTCGGCAGGAAATGAAATTCATTTGGCTGAATCTGCTGGCTGATGTGCTTATAGAAGGCTCGTATTTATTTTGATATTCAAAGTATTTTCCTTCATAAATTTTGTCTAGAATTACCGTATTTTCTATTTTTCATTCAAAAAAATAGTTTGACAATCAAACCTTTTTATCTAATAATAGTCTTGCAATCATTTTATTTACCATTTATTACTTTCAAGGAGAGTTCACATGAGCTTATTACAAGGAAAAAAAATCGTCGTTATGGGCGTTGCAAACAAACGCAGTATCGCTTGGGGCTGTGCCAAAGCTTTAACAGAACAAGGTGCTGAGGTCATCTACACGTACCAAAACGAACGGATGAAAAAACAATTGGACAAATTAGTACCTGAAGGCGCCTTTTTAGTGGAAGCAGATGCGGCTTCTGATGAAAGCTTAGAAGCGGCCTTTAACGCAATCGGAGAATACGCCGGAGAAATCCACGGGGTAATTCATGCCATTGCTTATGCCAATAAAGCGGACTTATCCGGCAATATTTTGGATATTTCTCGGGAAGGATTCGCTCTGGCTCAAGACATCAGCGCCTATTCATTCATTGCCACAGCCAAATATGCCAAACCTTATTTGGCAGAAAACGCTGGCTTGGTTACCATGAGCTATCTCGGTTCACAGCGGGCGGTGCCAAACTACAATATGATGGGCATTGCCAAAGCAGCTTTAGAAGCAGAAGTTCGCTATTTAGCCGCAGAATTATCCCCTGCTAAAATCCGGGTGAACGGCATTTCCGCTGGTGCGATTAAGACGTTAGCAGTGACTGGTGTGCAAGATTATCAAAAATTGATCCAACTCTCAGAAGACCGCACCCCAGATCACGTAGGCGTAACCATTGAAGAAGTGGGCAATGCCGCGGCCTTTTTGATCAGTCCTTATTCTAGCGGAATAATCGGTGAAGTGATTTACGTGGACAAAGGAGTTCATTTGTCTTAAAGAAATTTCCATAGGCTATGCACTAAATTGAAATCCATTCAATCTCCCCTGCCCTTTTCTGACACCTTCAGTGAAAAAGGCAGGGCTTTTTTTCATACTCTTTCCCCAGTTCTCTTTCTAATCTAGATGAAATAAGGGGCCTTTTTGCTTAAAAATCCCTTGGCAAGCTGTTTTTTATTACGCATTCAACTGCTTTTTTAAAATGCACAGCCTAAAAAAAATTTGAAAGAATCGAGCTTACTAGCTTTTTGACCCTCACCTAAAAAGAAAGCCCTTAATTATGAAGAGTGTTTTTTAACTTTTTTCTGTCAAAATGGCGTTTACAATCCTATTGTTTTCCCGTATTCTGATTTTATATGGAATCAAACAGCTACATAAATCGGGAGGTACCAAATGTCGTATCAAGAAATGCTGTTTTCCTTTTTGGGAGGCTTAGGAATTTTTTTATTTGGGATTAAATACATGGGCGACGGGCTACAAAAAGCCGCTGGAGATCGCTTGCGGGAAGTGCTTAATCGTTTCACATCCACGCCATTGCGGGCAGTACTTGCCGGGATTATCGTTACTGGTTTGATTCAGTCCAGCTCAGGCACGACGGTTTTAGCGGTGGGATTGGTTTCAGCCGGCTTCATGACCTTGCGACAAGCGATTGGCGTGATTATGGGGGCGAATGTAGGTACCACAGTCACCGCTTTTATCATTGGCTTTAATTTATCCGCTTACGCACTGCCGATTATCGGCGTGGGCTCACTGTTGCTCTTTTTCTTTAAACGAAAATCTTTGCAAAACATCGGCCAAATTCTCTTTGGCTTCGGTTGTTTGTTCTTTGGTTTAAAGCTGATGGGGAATGCCATGGAACCCTTAAAAGACTTGCCTCAATTTAACCAATTGATGTTGGAAGTCTCCCATATTCCAATTTTAGGCGTAGGGATTGGTACTTTATTGACTATGGTTTTACAAAGTTCCAGTGCTACCATTGGGATTTTACAACAACTTTACAGCCAAGGCAGTTTAGCCTTGGAAGCGGCATTGCCTATTTTATTTGGAGACAATATTGGTACGACCATTACCGCGGTGATTGCCGCCCTTGGTGCCAGTGTAGCGGCAAAACGTACCGCGGCAGCACACGTGGTTTTTAACTTAGTCGGTGCGATTATTTTTACGATTTTACTGACGCCTTTTACTCAAGTGGTAATTGCCATAACCGGTGCTTTGCATTTAAATCCCAGCATGCAAATCGCCTTTGCCCACGGCTTGTTTAACGTGACCAATTTGGGCATTCAATTTTGGTTTATTCCTCAAATTGAGAGTTTGGTAAAGAAAATCATTCCAGGAGAAGAAAAGACTTTAGCCATTCGCACAGTGGAGTTAAACGAGGATTTCTTACACACTTCCCCGTCCATCGCCTTGCGCCAAGCTTCCACAGAAGTGATTCAAATGGGCAATTACGTCTATCGCTCCCTAACTGCCACTAAAAACTATTATTTGGCCCCTACCGATGAAGTGAAAGATGAGGTCAATCAATACGAAGAAGCCATTGATCAATACGATATTGAGCTAACAGAATTTTTGGCAAAGACTGCCACCTTTGAACTATCCCAAACGGAAAGTCAGGAACAAGCCATGCTTTTGGAATTCACCAAAGACTTTGAGCGCATTGGCGACCACTGCCAAAACATCGTAAACTTTGTGGACGAAGCTTGCGAAGTGGAAAAGAAACAGCGCAACCGGGAAAAACGCAAAGGCCTCCCTACTACCAAACGGCAACAACTCTTATTACAAGATGAGGATTTACTGCTACTCTTTGATAAAGTTGCTAAAAATGTCCGGGACGCCCTAGATGTTTTGGAAAATGGCGACAGTCAAAAAGCGCAAAGGATTCTCACCCGAGAAGGCGAAATCAACGGCTTAGTGGACTTATTGCGAAGTAAGTACATTCGGCTGATGAATCACGGAGAAGGCCGCGCCGCTGATGGGATTCTCTTTATTGACATTTCATCCAATTTGGAACGCTCCAGTGACCGCACGCTTCACATTGCCAAATATATTCTCGGTAATGATTATGGCTTTAAGACGCCGGCAGCTTATCATCCGCTGGTGGAAACAGAGCCCGACATTGCCCTGCCAATTCAAGAGAAATAACTTCAGACAAGCACTGGTGTGAGCCGGTGCTTGTTTTTTGCGCTTTGTCTTTGTTACAATAAGGCAAATGATTTACTTGGAGGAGTTTTATGTTTTTACCCTTTTTAGCGGTTACTGCTAGCACCAGTTCCAGTGCCACGTCTACTACTTCGATTTCTGAAAGTTTGGAAAGTACCGTGGATTCCAGTACACCCGCGATTATTGAGCCGGCCACAAAACAGTTAAACGCTTTGCAACGTTGGTGGAATGACATTGACTGGGATCGGGTGGTGGGCATCTTAATTCAAAAAGGCCTGACTTTAGTGTTGCTGTGTGTCTTGTTTTTTATTTTATGGCGTATTACCGATTATCTAGTCGAACGCAGCTATCGCTCTTATTTAAAGCGAAAAAATATTAATGAAACCCGGGCCCACACCATTTATAACTTGTTGGGAAATGTTGCCCATTACACATTGGCTTTCTTTTTCATCTATTCCCTCTTGTCTACAGTAGGAGTACCGGTGGGCTCTCTTTTAGCCGGAGCGGGAATTGCCGGGTTGGCCATTGGTCTTGGCGCCCAAGGTTTTATGAATGACATCATTACCGGCTTTTTTATCATTATGGAACAACAAGTAGATGTAGGGGATTATGTTATTTTACAAAATATTAATATTGAAGGTACCGTGATTTCTGTAGGGATTCGCACGTTGGAGATGCGTTCTTTAGATGGCACGCTTCACTTCATTCCCAATCGGAATATCACCACCATTAGCAATAAATCCCGAGCAGATATGCAAGTCGTGGTGGACATTCGCATCTTACCTAGTGAAGATTTAGACGCCATGCGCAACGTCATTGAAGAAGTCAATGAACGCTTGAAACAGGCCAATACCGATAAAATCACTACACCGCCAACGGTTTTCGGCGTGGTGGATTTAGGCAATGGCAACTTTGTCATCCGCTCCACCTTTTACGCAGTAAATGGTACCCAAGCGGGCTTAAAAGAAGAATTTTTAACTGCCTCTTTGGAAGCCTTGACCCAGGCTGGCTTTACCATTCCTACTACGGTCATTCCGCCAAAATAATTCAAAAAAACGACTGGGAGCAAATTGCCCAGTCGTTTTTTAGCTCATTACCATATAAAGAAAAACGTTTCGGTCATTCCTTTAACTGAAAACTCATGGTGATTGGATTGTGGTCGGAATTGGCAAAATTTTGGTCTACCACAGCTACTTCACTCACTTCAACATTATCAGAAACGAGAAAGCCGTCTACAATGGAGACAAAAGATTCCCCTTTAACATACGCCTCGTTGTTGCGCCGAACAGACGGAATCTTCGACGCGGCCAAATTTCCTTTTGCTACTTGAAAATGCGCCGGTAGATCCTGTTCTGGAAAAGGATGGGTCCAGTTAAAGGGCTCGGTTTGCGTACCAAAGACTTCCGGGCTATTGCCCAGCATGTCGTGGTTGTAATCTCCTCCTACAATCACGTAATGCCCCGCCTCATAAGCCGTACTCATCTGCTCAAATAACAAATCCAATTGATCCTTGCGCACTTGGCGATTTTTAGTAAAAGCCGACAGATGCAAATTGATTAAAGTCAACGTTTTCCCCTTTGACACCGGAATTTCACTGACACTAATTGCCCGATCCAAATCAAAAAACTTATTAAAATCTGTATCAATGGGTAAGGAATAACGAGTGCTTTGGCTGATTTCTCCTTTGACTGCTGTGACAATCCCAGATTTGGCTTTGCCGATGGGATCGGTTACTGGATAAAAAAGATAAGCAGAATCATAATTTTGCGCGTAAACGCTGCTATATCCCGGAAGATTAGCAGAGTCTGTCAGTTGTTTGACTTCATTTACATGAAAGGAGCGATCGCCCTTTTCATCCACTTCTTGAAACAAAGCAATATCTGGATTGACTGCTTTTGTAGTAGCAATGATTCCTGCCATATTTTGCTCCACGGTGGCTTTGTCATAAGCCCGAGAGTAGCTGCCTCCATCCATAAAAAAACTATAATCAGCTGGATACGCCCCATAGCCTATGTTGTAGCTCATAATTTTGTACTCTTGCTTTGTGGTCAGTGGCTCTTGGGTAGTGTGCTTTACTTCCAAATCCAATTTCTCTGGCAGGCGCTGATAACTCAAAAATACATAGCCCACATAGGCAATCACCACAACTAGTAGCAATAGAAATAATGCCAAGATTCCCTTTAACAGTGTTTTCATCTTTTTCACTTCCCTAGTTTACGTAATATAGTTATGATACCATAGAGCCTTTTTAGAGAGGAATCATTTGATTGGGTTAACACAAAATTTGCAACTCGCATTTCATACCTTACGATTTCTTTTCAAATAAGTATTCACAGCTTACTCAGTATTCGTCACTTTTTATCGCTCACTACACAAGGGATAAAAATTCAAAAAAAGCCAGTAGCACAAGGCCACTAGCTTTTACATGACTAACTCACTTTTAAATCATTTTTGCTAATTTTTTCGTTGTCTGTGGTCTGTTTGGGAACCAGATGGTACTGCCGTTCTAACTCATGGACGAGGTGGTTGGTGCATTTTAGAATCTCTTTTCGGGTGATAATTCCTAAAAAAATTCGATTTTCATCCACCATCGGCAAGAAAGAATTGTTGACTAATAAGTGTAAAATATCTTCTAAATCCGCATCTTCCCCGACAGTGTCCACGCCGATTTCCATAACATCCGCCACCGTCAAGCCGGCTAAATGATCCGTGTCGATACTGGTCAATGAAACCATTTTTTTTACGATATCATTGAGGCCAATCAGCCCCATAAACCGATCGTCCTTATCCAAAACCGGAATTTTAGTATAGCCCACATTGGTTAAGACTAGTAATGCATGATCCAAAGAGTGTTGATACATAACAGTGGCCACATTGTCTGCGGGCACGAGAAAGTTGTCTTGGTTTTCTAAAAGTAATGCTTGTGTACTGGGACCAATCAATGAAATTGCCTCCATTTCTTACTACTCCTTCATTCTAGCAAAAAAGCCCCGCCTTGCCCCCTACTTTCGGTCTTCTTTTATGAAAAATTTACGCAGTTATCAGCTAGAGTTAAGAATCGGAAACAAAATGTAGCGAACAAAAAAGGCGGCCCTTAACTTGCTTGTAAGGGTCGCTTATCTAGTAATTTAACGGGAAAAATGAAAATGCAAATCAGAAATTGGGGTAAAACTCCGATCGTAATATTGCACATCCCAGCTGTCTTTTTCCGCTTCAATGATGGCAAAAGCCTTGATTTGAATACTGCCTCGGGGCTGAGAAATACTGCCCGGATTTAAATACAAACGGTGCTGCACCACTTCACAGCCAATCTGATGAGTATGACCAAATAAAACCACACTTGCCTCATTTTCCGCAGCTTCCATGGCAATCTTGCTTAAGCCAAATTTCACATTGGACAAATGACCATGGGTAACATAAATCCGGTCTAAATCAGTAGCAATCAGCCGGTGATCCAAATAGCGACTGTCAAAATCACAGTTGCCTCCCACTCCTTGATAAGTAGCAAAAAGTTCATCATCAGCGGGCAATTCCGAATCTCCACAGTGAATAAACAAATCCACTTTCCCTTGGTATTGTGCCAATATGTCCACTAAAATTTGGCGGTCGCCGTGATTGTCTGATACGACTAAATATTTCATGATTGTCCTCCTTTGATTTCCAACCAGTCTTGCCATTGCTCTTGTAATTTTTTCATGGCTTGTCCCCGGTGGCTCAAATGATTTTTCTCTTCTGGTAACAGTTCCGCTGAGGTTTTGTCCATTCCTTCAGGCACAAAAAGAGGGTCGTAGCCAAAGCCGTGATCGCCTCGAGGAATGCGGCCAATCGTACCAAACCAGTCTGCCTCCACCACAAGACTGTCCTTTTGGGGCGCCGCAAAGACTAACGTACAATGGAAATGAGCCCCCCGTTTTTCATCAGGGACATCGTAAAGTTCATGGAGTAATTTGGCATTATTGGCTGCATCACTTTTTTGAGCGCCTGCAAAGCGAGCGGAATAAATCCCCGGCATGCCGCCTAGCGCATCCACACAAAGACCGCTATCATCAGCTAAAACAGGCTGATGTAAAATTTGCGAAATGGTTTCTGCTTTTAAGCGGGCATTTTCTTCAAAAGTTTTCCCGGTTTCTGCCACATCAGGTAAATCCGGGTAATCTTTTAAGGTTTTGATTTGATAGCCGGCTGCCTCAAACATAGCCGCAAATTCTTTGGCTTTGCCGAGATTTCCCGTGGCGATCACAATGGTTTTTTCAGGAATCT
>NZ_JBCOJC010000016.1:0-50406 GCF_040925905.1 Enterococcus sp. 2201sp1_2201st1_C11_2201SCRN_220225 | reverse complement strand
CACTTATTCCTTAGATGATTTTGCTGTGACGTTCTTTGTCACCGGCAATGGCTTTACCACCTTATCCGTGGAAATCTATTCCCGGGCACGACAAGGAATCAGTTTGGAAATCAACGCTTTGTCCACTTTGGTCTTCTTGTTTTCCATGGTGCTGGTGGTAGGGTATTACTTCATCAGTAAGGAAAACAAAAAACGCCCTGGACGCGGTCGCCGTAAAGAAATGGAGGTGCCAGAAATCCGATGAAACGATTGCAATCATTGATTATTGGTATCGTGGCGATTATCTGTGTCTTGCTTTTTGCGGTGAAACAGCTAGAGCACGCGACAGGGATGGCCGGAGCCAAAGTGGTCAATATTTACAATTGGGGCGATTACATCGACCCTGATTTGATTACTAAGTTTGAAGAAGAAACAGGCTATAAGGTGAATTATGAAACCTTTGATTCCAACGAAGCCATGTTTACCAAGATTCAGCAAGGGGGCACAGCCTATGACATTACGATCCCTTCTGAATACATGATTCAAAAAATGATGAAAGAAAATCTCTTGGTAAAACTAGATCACAGTAAAATCAAAGGGTTGGATAATATTCATGATGACTTTTTGGATCTCAGTTTTGATCCAGGTAACCAGTATTCCATTCCTTATTTTTGGGGAACGTTGGGGATTGTCTACAATGATAAATTCATTGAGGAGGGGGCGATCACTTCTTGGAATGACTTGTGGAAAAAAGATTTCCGCGACTCCTTAATGGTAATTGACGGTGCCCGGGAAGTCATGGGGATTGGCTTACAGAGTTTTGGTTATTCATTGAATTCAAAAGAAGACGACCAACTACAACAAGCCTTTGAACATTTAAAAGACTTAACGCCAAATATCAAAGCCATTGTAGCCGATGAAATCAAGATGTACATGGCCAATGAAGAAAGTCCTTTAGCCATCACTTTTTCCGGAGAAGCAGCCGATATGATGTATGAAAATGAACATCTCCATTACGTGATTCCTAAAGAAGGCTCTAATCTCTGGTTTGATAATATCGTCATTCCCAAAACCGCCAAAAATATTGACGGGGCCTATGCTTTTATCAACTTCATGTTGGAGCCTGAAAACGCCGCCCAAAATGCGGAATACATCGGTTACTCCACACCAAATGAAGCGGCTAAAGAACTCTTACCTGCGGAAATCTCTGGAGATACCCAGTTTTATCCCACTGATGAGATGCTTCGCCATATGGAAGTCTATGAAGACTTAGGCCCAGAATACTTGGGAATTTACAATGATTTGTTTTTAGAATTGAAGATGTACAGGAGATAATGGTAAAAGGCTGTAAGAATGGAGATTTATCAAGGTTCTAAAGAGCTTAAAATTGTCCTTTTTCCATCTGAGTTTTCCAATCTTCTACCAAAAGCGGCTGGAAAGCCGCTTTTTTTGTGTTATTTTATTTTTTCTACCACGTTTTTCTACCAGAGAAAAGTGGTGAAATATTTGATGATATTGGCATTGGTAGAATTTAATTCAGTAGAATAAAAATGAATTTTATTTTGTATACATCTCGATTAAATACTCTATTAAGTTTAGCGAATTTCCAAAAAAATAATTTAAGTGTTGGTTTTCATGGTCAACACCTGTAGTTCCCCTTTCTACAATGAAAGAAAGATCACTTTGCTTTACATACGTACTATTTTCAGTAGCGGTTATAGCAATGACCTTACCACCATAATTTTTACATTCTTGCATTTTAATTAGGCCATGCCTATTTTCCCCAGACTGGGAGAAAGTAATTAACGTATGTGGTGTCTCATCTGAAACTAAACTTATTTCAACTCCCTCTAGATCAATTGCATAGATTTTTTTGAGAAGAAGCTTTCGGTAGGTGTAATCTACCAAAAATTGACAAAATCCTTCTCCAAATAAATAGATTTTTTTTGTAGCAAATGCATTTGAAAAATATTCATCGATTGCCTCCCAATTGTGAGAAGAACTAGCAAATGGAAGATTATCAACTTGCCTACTTGATTTAATGGAAAATTCTGTTTCTAAGAAAAAAATAAATTCCTTGAAATTTTTGAAACCAGCACGTTTTGCTAGGCGACTGATTGAAGACTGAGATGTAAAATTTTGCTCTGCCACAGTTTTTATTTCTATTTGTTTCTTTTTCTTGATGTCTGAAATTATATTTTCGATGATTTTTTCATCGTCACCTCTAAGATTACTATTTGGTAGCAATCTATTAAAATAGTAAATTTTCTCCATATGTATCTCCTTACATGAAAGTACTTTCGATAATGGAAAGAACTATCATCTTGTTTTGAAAGCATTGTATGCGCTATCTGTATAGATTATACTACGATCATAAAGAAAGCAAATACAATTGTATGAAAGTAATTTCTTTACGAAAGAGGCAAAAAATGAAGAAAATAATTATTAATGCGGATGATTTTGGATACTCGACTGCGGTTAATTTAGGTATTGTAGAAGCATATAAAAATGGAGTTCTGACTTCTACTACGCTAATGGCTAACATGCCTGGATGTGATAACGCAATTGAGCTAGCAAAGAAGAATCCTGGTCTTGGAGTCGGTGGACACTTAGTGTTAACTTGTGGCTCGCCAAGAACAAAGAATCGTACATTAACAGATTGTAATCAAAAGTTTTTTGGATTAAAAGGATACCAAGCCAATCGAAGTATGATGGATGAACACGAGATATTTAATGAATGGTGTAGCCAAATTGATTACTTAATAGAAAAAGGACTGAAACTGACTCATTTGGATAGCCATCATCATGTGCATACATTTCCTGAAAACTACGAGATTACTAAAAGAATCGCTGAAAAGTATCATTTATGTTTTCGAAATGCATATGGACTTGAAGAAAATGTGACTCTTCCTTATCAAAAGGGAATCAGTGGCTTTTTAGATTTAATGGATCATGACGAGATTCGCAATCTCAAGTTCACCGTAAATGAAAGACACAAAGAATGTTTTGAAGAAATTCAATCAGTCCTAGACTTAGTTGAGGAGGGGGAAGTAACGGAATTAATGGTCCATCCAGCATTTGTTGATGAAATTTTATATTTTAACTCTTCCTTTAACGTTCAACGTGTCAAAGAAGTTGCTCTACTATGTGATCCTTTGATGCATAAAGTTATAGAAGAACGAAATATTGAGTGTTGCCATTATGGAAATTTGGTGATGCTAGAAAATAGGTAGATGTTATGTGAATAATTTTTATTTAAAGAGGGAGATGTGAAAGATGAAAGAGAAGTTTATGAAGTCTGCGAGTACTTTTTCTAAGGCAATAATCCAACCTGTTATGTTTATGGCGGTGACAGGGATTATTTTATCTGTCTGTGCAATTCTTAAACTAGAAATGATGCCTAATGGATTTAAGGAAGTTGGGAATTTTGTTTTTAATATTATGTCTGGTGGCATGATTGGTCAATTAAGCGCGATTTTTTGTGTGGGGATAGCGACTGCTTTAGCTAAACCTAAATACAAAACGGATGCGGCAATTTTGGGCATCATAACTTATCTAGTTTTTTTATATGCTAATAATGCTTGGTTGACAGTCACAAATCGTTTGGCACAAGCTGGAGAACAAGGGCTTTATGGTACCGGCCAAGGAACAGTTTTTGGAATTCAAGTCACTGATATGGGTGTGTTTTTAGGAATTTTACTAGGTGTTTTTGTAGGAGTGATGGTCAATAAGTTTGGAGAAATCAAACTTCATAAATATTTAGCACCATATTCAGGAACTAAATCTGCTTATATCCTAATTGTTTTTGCAACTATTTTATTTGCTATTGGAATTACTTATTTTTGGCCAGCGGTTAACTCAGTAGTCGAGTCGGTCGTTAAAGCAACCACTACTGCAGGATCAGTAGGATTCTTTTTCTATGGGTTCTTAAACAGATTGTTGTTACCATTAGGATTACATCACTTTTTATGGATGCCAATCTTTTATACACCGCTTGGAGGAACTGCAGAAATTGCCGGTCAAGTTTATAATGGTGCATTTAACATTTGGCTAGCAGAACTAGGAAATGCAGGATCGATTACTACAATGCATCCATCAATTGGATATTTGGCAAACTTTGGCTCGATTTCTCTTCCTATTGGGATTGCTTTTGCACTCTGGAAAACTGCTCGTCCTGAGAATCGAAAAAAAGTTGCTGCAATATTGATTCCAACAGTAACAACGGCATTCTTAGCAGGTGTTACTGAACCATTAGAGTTTCTCTTCTTATTCCTGTCACCACTCTTGTGGACGGCACATGCCATCGTTTATGGATTAAGCATGTTAATCACAAACTTAGTCGGAATTAATATTCAATTCGACACTGGTATTAATATGATTATCAATAGTTTTGCTTTTCCAAGTCGTTTGGGACATCAGTATTTAATTCCTATTGTATTCATTGTAACAGGCGTGTTGGAATACTTTGTATTCAAAACGTTAATTCTTAAGCTAGATATTCCCACACTGGGACGTGAAAAGAAAGAAAATTCCAGTGAGTCTGTAGTCACAGATGAAGCCGTTGAGCTACAAAATTCAATTGATGCTGACTCTGAATTTGAACCACAGATTCAAAATATTGTAGCTGGTCTTGGTGGGGCAGATAATATTGAAAATATTATTAACTGCTATACAAGGCTCCGGGTTGATGTAAAAGATGCTGATAAAGTAAATATGCAGATTCTTAAAGAAAAGGTTCAAGCATCTGGCATAGTGGATAAAGGCAAACATATTCAAATTATTATTGGTGTTGGCGTAGAGGAAGAGAGAGAAAAAGTAGAAGCTTATATGGCTAAATTAAAAGTAGCCGAAGCATAGCATAGTATTGATATAACAATTGGAGGAATTAAAAGTGGGAAACAAATTTGTAATGATCGGTGGAGGATCCACCCAATCACCTGGTATTTTGGAAGTTTTACGAAAAAGAGCAAAAGAGCTAAATTTAACTGACCTTGTCTTATATGACAATGATGAAGAGCGAGTAAATCTTTTGGGACAATATACTAAAATGTATTATGGAGAAACTGGGTCCAAAGTAAATGTCACTTATACTACAGATATAGATAAGGCGTTACAAGGTGCTGATTTCTTATTCATGCAAATACGTCCAGGTTTAAATAAACAAAGAGCAATTGATGAGAAGATCTGTATACGAAATGGAGTTGTGGGACAAGAAACTTGTGGACTAGGAGGATTCTCATTTGCAATGCGTGTTATCCCTGCTGTGCTAGAGATCATTCGTAAGGTTAAAGAAATTTGTCCCGATGCATGGATTTTAAACTATACTAATCCGGAGGCTATTTTATCCGAGGCAATTTATCGAGAATTTCCAGATGCAAATGTATTATGTATTTGTGATATGCCAATTTCTATCGAAGGTGCAATTGCAAAGTATTTCAATAAGGATTTACGGGACCTTACATTTAAGTATTTTGGCTTAAATCACTTTGGATGGTGGACGAATGTCATTGATGAAAAGGGCAAAGATTTGCTTCCTGAACTTCGAGAAGATGTTTTATCAGGAAAAATTGATACGTTGCTTATGTCCAATGGAGAGACAGAGGGTGATCAATACTGGATTGATACTTATAAACAAATGATTAGTCTATTCAAAAGGTTTCCAGAGTATTTTCCAAATTGTTACTTGCAATATTACTTAACCCCTGATGAAATGATTGCACACGATGATCCAAGTTTTACTCGCGGAGATTATGTCATGCAAGGACGCGAGAAAAGAATTTATGATGAATGTCGTCGCGTAATTGCTGCGGGTTCTGCTAAGGACTCTTCTCTCCATGCAGGGGTTCATGGAAATTATATTGTTGATATTGCCTACGCAATTATTCACAATACAAGAGAACGCTTTACAGTAAATAAAAAAAATCATGGGGCAATTTCCAACTTTGACTCAGAAGCAGTAGTAGAAACTCCAGCTTACGTTGGTTCTATGGGTGCTGAAACAATCAACATTGGAGAGATCCCTGCTTTTCAAAAGGGATTGATGGAAATGCAAAAAGCCTATGAAAAAATAACAGTGGATGCTGCGTTGTCAGGGTCATATCAAAAAGCTTTGGAAGCTGTCATGTTGAATAAAACAATTCCTAATTATACTATTGGGAAAAAAGTATTAGATGAACTATACGAAGCTAACAAAGGATTATGGCCCGAGTTAAGTTAAGTATTTCAGAAATGTATCCTGCTGTGAATTATGAAATAGAGTCGTCGCTATGGCGGCTCTTTCTTGTATGGAAAGCATTTTGAGAAACTTGTTTAATTTTTTTGATAGCCTCCATTGGAGATAGGAGAATGATAAGTGTTTAAATTATTTAAGAAAAAGGGAATCGATATTTTTTCTCCAGTAAATGGAGAAGTCATAGAGTTGGCAAAAGTAAATGATCCCGTATTCAGTCAAAAGATGATGGGAGAAGGTTTTGCTGTGGTTCCCTCTGATTCAACTGTTTATTCGCCGGTTGCTGGGATAATCAAATCGATTTTTCCAACAAAACATGCAATTTCTATTAGTAGTGACGATGGAACAGAAATATTGTTACATATTGGAATTGATACTGTTTCACTAGAAGGAAATGGGCTTTATCCTAAAGTTTTTGAAGGAAAAAGAGTTGCTATAGGGGATCCATTACTTGTTATGGATTTGCAGTATTTAAAAGAACAGGAAAAGGAAGATACAGTAATTGTAGTATTTCCTGAGTTAGAGGGTAAGCAAGTCAGTATATTTAATGGGTTTAAAGAAGTAGGAGATAAAGTTGCGACGATCAAGTAGTCTTTTTTTGGAAACTTTTGACAGAGGAATCAAATTTTGCAATTTGTTCATAAAAAATATTGAGAGATAGCAAAGTTCAAGTAGGATAGTAATAGAAAGATAAAACTCCAGGTTGGATTTCGCCACAAGCGAATTACCATACCTGGAGTTTTGTCTATTTATTTTAGGGGCGTTGTAGCTAGACTGGATGTATAAAGATCATGGTTCTAACAGAGAACTTTACTCCCATAGATTTTTTAATCAATACAAAATCAAAAACCGCTTATCCCAAATACTTTCGTAAAAATAAATCGTATCTTTGGCACTCATATATGGGTTGTCCACTGTACTGGTGAGGTTTCTCTCCATAAAAAGTTGATAGCCTAAGCCGTGAGCCATTTTAATCGTAGCATCCAAGCAGTACTCTGTTTGAGCACCACAGATTTCTATGTTTTGAATCTTTCTCTTTTGTAGTTCGTCAGCTAAGTTCGTTTGATAAAAAGCGTTGGCGTGCCACTTTTGTAGGAAGAGCGTGCCTTTATCTTTTTGAAGTTTGGGGATGATTTCCCAAGTAGAGGTGTTTGCCACAAGGTCTTCCTCATTGTGTTGGACAAAAATAATTGGTAAGCCAGCTTCATGGTATTTGGAAATTTTTTGATTGACTTTAACAATTAGTTTTTCCAACTGATAGAGGGGCTTTTCCCCATAGCAAACCCCATTTTGTAAATCAATAATCATTAAGGCGTCTTTTAACAATTCATCACTCATAGTAGCTCATCCAATGGAGTATACGCCAAGTTTAAATCTTCTGCTACAGCTTTTAAGGTCAGTTTTCCACGATAAGTATTAACGCCGTGGTAAAGGTCTGAACTTGTTTGTAAAACCTCTGTTAAAGGAGCTTGTGCCAGTTGTAAAATATAAGGCAAGGTGGCGTTACTCAACGCATAAGTGGACGTTTGAGGCACGGCTCCTGGCATATTCGCTACAGCGTAATGAATGACGCTTTCTTTTACATAAGTAGGCTTATCGTGGGTGGTGACGGTATCGCCAGTTTCAAAAATCCCGCCTTGGTCGATGGCGATGTCCACAATCACCGCACCTTCCTTCATGCTGGCGACCATTTCACGAGTTACCAATTTTGGCGCTTTATGTCCCGGTAAGAGCACGGCGCCAATGACTAAATCAGCAGTGACTAAGGAAGTTTCCAAATTGCTAATGTTTGATGCTAAGGTTTGAATTTGGCCGGAAAATTCCGATTCTAATTCTTGCAGTCGTTGTAAATTGGTATCCAAGACGGTGACTTTTGCGCCTAATCCAAAGGCGATTTGTGCTGCATTTGTGCCTGCAATTCCGCCACCGATAATCACGACTTCTCCTCTTTTAACCCCGGGAACTCCAGCTAGTAGAATTCCTTCACCCCCAGAAGAACGTTCCAAAAAGCGTGCTCCTAGTTGAGGCGCCATGCGACCAGCTATGACACTCATGGGAGCCAAAAGGGGCAATTGTCCCTCTGCTGTGGTGACATTTTCGTAGGCAATAGCATTGACCTTAGCTGCTAATAACGCTTCGGCTAAAGGTTGATTGGCTGCCATATGCAAATAAGTGAAGAGGAGTAAGTCTTCACGGAAATATTGATATTCGCAATCCAGTGGTTCTTTGACTTTTAAAACCAATTCACAAGACCAAACATCATGAGCGGATTGTTTAATCACCGCTCCCACATTTTCATATTCATCATCGTAAATAGCAGAACCGAGGCCGGCTTTGGTTTCCACCCAAACTTCATGGCCTCGTTTGACTAGCTCTAGGACACCGCTGGGAGGCAAAGCGACCCGATTTTCATTGTTTTTGATTTCTTTTAAAATACCGATTCTCATTCAATCACTCCTTTGATAACGTATTCTTAACTATCAGTATAGCAAAGAATCAAGGCCGAATGGGCAAAGAAAAAAACTGTCCAAAAAAAGGGACAGTTTTTAGCTTAAAGAGAAGTGTCTTTGGTAAAGGCCCAATAGTGACGAAACTGAGTAGTATAATCACTGGCTGTAAACCAACTATAAGTATGATTTTTTTCGGGATTGTCACTGGGATCTAAGATGGTTAAGTTATCTGTGTCAGCTTGATAACGAGCTAAGACCATAATATGACCATTATCGGTAAACTCCCCGGGAAGCGCAGAAACTGCTACGGGAATATCTTGTTCCAAATAGGTTTGGGCTTTGGAAAAATCAGCGTCTAAATCATGAAGCGTCAAGTTGTATTCTTTAGCAAAAGCAGGGAAGATAGACCAGTCTGTACCTGCGTCTGCCTGATAGTATTGGTCTTTTGCCCAATTTGTAATCTCGGTGGGAGAGACTTCCCGGTTTTCGTAATAAGCTAAAATCATCGCTAGAGAAGTTGGTGCACAACCGTTTTCCGCGATGGTTTTCCCGTTATCTACTCCATAGGTTTCAGTAGCCCAACGTTCATCGGTCTGTAAGAGTAATGGTGTCTGAATGCCTTCATCTTGTAAATAAGTATTGGCATTGGTGGCGTATTCTGTTTGGCTTAGGCTGTTTTCGTAGTGGACCTCAGAAGAAGTGCTGTAAGTGAATCGGTGCATAGCAAAAGTTGTCATGCCCCAAAATATCAGTAGCAAACCTATCAAAATTCTCAATGGTCTTTTTTTTCCTTCGACGCGCATAGTGCCCCTCCTTTTCAGTTGTCCTCAATTACTTTCATTTAAACAAAAAGCAGAAGAAAATACATCGGACTAAAGTAGGAGAGTGGACAGTATAAAAAAGGGGATGTGACATAAGTAACTAATAAACAAAAAATAGCGAACGTTTTGATTTTAAGTCAAATAAATGTACGTTTGAAAATTAATCGTGAAGAAGTCGTGTTTCAGTCCGTAGAAGAAACATTACCATACGTGTTCAGAGAAAAAGTGAATTACGGTGACTTAGCTTGATGAAATCAAGGTTAGTCACCGT
The DNA here is from genome assembly GCF_040925905.1 of Enterococcus sp. 2201sp1_2201st1_C11_2201SCRN_220225. Classification (NCBI taxonomy): domain Bacteria; kingdom Bacillati; phylum Bacillota; class Bacilli; order Lactobacillales; family Enterococcaceae; genus Enterococcus; species Enterococcus sp. 2201sp1_2201st1_C11_2201SCRN_220225. Next base: position 40,656 of record NZ_JBCOJC010000016.1, on the reverse strand, counting down.
TTGAAATTTTTAGAAATGAAAAGACGAGACTCTTCCTATGTTCCTTCATGAAAGAGTCTCGTCTTTTGCTTTCGTCTCACGTATAGTAATGTTCGGTTCGGAGGACTGGAATACGACTTATGTCACAGCCCCGAAAGCTTAATTTTCATATTCTTCTAATTCCAGGCTGGCATTTTCCCAGTCTTCCAAGAAAGCTTCTTGTTTTTCTTGGGCTGCTTCTAATTGTTGGTTCAAATCACTTAAAACTACGTGATCAGCTTGAATCTCAGGTTTAGCCATTTCCATTTCTAAATGATGAATGGTTTCTTCTAATTTGGCTAAATCTTCTTCGATTTGTGTGACTTTCCGTTGCAAGTTGCGCAATCGTTTTTGTTGTTCTTTGGTGTTTTGGAAGGTTTCTTTGCCGCTGGAGACGGTAGGGATTACCGTGTCGGTTTCTAGCAAGGCTTTTAGTTCTTCTTCTTCTTTTTTCTTTTCCAAATAGTAATCGTAATCGCCTAAGTAGAGCTTGCTGCCTTCAGCAGAGAGTTCGACGACTTTGGAAGCAAGACGATTGATAAAGTAGCGGTCGTGGGAAACAAAAAATAATGTACCTTCATAATCAATTAACGCATTTTCTAAGACTTCTTTATTGTCGATGTCTAAATGGTTGGTCGGTTCATCTAAGATTAAGAAGTTTTCTTTGTTCATGGCTAATTTGGCCAAAGCGACCCGGGCTTTTTCACCACCGCTTAATAAGGCGATGGGTTTTTCCACATCTTCTCCAGAGAATAAAAAGCTGCCTAGGACATTTCGAATTTCGACTTCTGGGGTGGTGGGATGTTCGTCCCAGAGTTCTTGCAAAATGGTCTTTTGGGGATTGAGTTCTGTCTGTCCTTGGTCGTAATAACCAATGGTGACATTGGTTCCTAGATGGACCTCTCCTTTAATCAAAGGCAGTTCGCCAATGAGGGACTTCAATAAAGTGGATTTACCGATTCCATTTGGTCCTACTAAAGCGATGGCATCTTTGCGGCGCACATCCAGATTTACTGGTGCTGCCAAAATGTGATTGTCATAGCCAATTGCTACGTCTTCTGTTTGACAGACCACGTTACCAGATGGTTTGGTAATGTCAAACAGGAAGTGGGCCGACTTTTCATCCCCTTGTGGTCGATCCATGCGTTCCATTTTTTCCAATTGTTTCCGACGGCTTTGGGCGCGTTTCGTGGTGGAAGCCCGGACCAAGTTGCGAGCCACAAAGTCTTCTAGCTTGTGAATTTCTTCTTGTTGTTTTTCGTAGGTTTTCCATTCGCTTTGGAGTTGTTCTGCTTTAAGGTCCAAATAGCGACTGTAGTTTCCTTTGTAATGACGCATTTTGTGGCGGCTGATTTCATAGATTTCAGTTACGACTTTATCCAAGAAATAGCGGTCATGGGAGACGATTAAGAGTGCACCGCTGTAGTTTTGTAAATAGTTTTCTAACCAAGACAAAGTCTCAATATCCAAATGGTTGGTCGGTTCATCGAGAATTAAAATATCGGGTTTTTGCAACAACATGCGAGCCAGCGCCAGGCGGGTCTTTTGCCCACCGGATAAAGTGTCGATGGTTTGTTGATAAAAGCTTTCATCAAATTGGAAGCCGTGGAGGACGGAACGGATTTCTGCTTCATAGCCATAACCATTTTGAGCTAAAAAGTCATGTTGCAATTGATCGTATTCTTTTAATAACCGTTCAGCTGCTGGTGTCCCTTGCGTGCTTTGGGCAATTTCTTGTTCCAACTGGCCTAAGCGGGTTTCCATTTGACGGAGACGATGAAACGCTTCGAGCATTTCTGCCCAAACGGTTTTATCAGAATCTAGACCGGTATCTTGGGCCAAGTAGCCAATGGTGGCCGTTTTATTTTTGGCGATGGTTCCTTCATCGGGAGCTTCCAATCCAGCGATGATTTTTAATAAAGTGGACTTACCGGCACCATTGCGCCCTACTAAACCGATACGGGAATGGTCCGCTACTTCTAATTGAATATTTTGGAATAAAACTTCGGCGCCAAAGAGCCGAGCAATTTGATTTGCTTGTAATAAGATCATAGTCGATTTTCCTTGCTTGTGAAAAGTAGGTCGAACTGGCTTTTTTTTCCGTGCTTTTAGCTAGCCGACGCTCCTTGTCAGTCTATCATACTTTCCTTCCCGTTGCGATGGTCTTGCTTAAAAAGTAAAGCTTGCTCTTGATTGAGCAAGGTTGTTGTTTTTTCACAAGATTACTGGTATGATTTCGTCAGTCCACAAGAGAAATTCACAAGCGGAGGAATCGAAATTGAAAGATCAAGTTATTCCCAAGGCGACGGCTAAACGTCTGCCTTTATATTATCGCTATTTGCGTATATTGCATCATTCTGGCAAGCAAAAAGTTTCATCCACAGAACTAAGCGACGCAGTACAAGTAGACAGTGCGACCATTCGCCGAGACTTTTCTTATTTTGGTGAATTAGGCAAACGAGGCTACGGTTACGACGTGGAAGCTTTGATGAACTTTTTTGCCAAAACGTTAAATGATGACCAAATGTCCAATGTTGCTTTAGTCGGTGTGGGGAATTTGGGGAGCGCCTTATTAAAATACAAATTCCACCAAAGCAACAGCATTCGTATCAGTGCGGCTTTTGATGTGAATCAAGAGATTATCGGCCGTATTTTAGATGGTATCCCTGTGTATCCTTTGGAAGATATGGCGGAACAAATTCGCCTACAAGAAATTGACATTGCCATTTTAACGGTACCAGCAGAACATTCTCAACCGATCGTGGATGAACTGGTGAGAGCCGGGATTAAGGGGATTTTGAATTTTACCCCTGCACGTCTTCACGCGCCAAAACAAGTTTTAATTCAAAACGTAGACTTGACTAATGAATTGCAGACTTTGATTTATTTCTTGCACAGCAATCCCAATAGAGAAGCTGACTAAAAAAACTCGCCGATTTGGCGAGTTTTTTTCTTACATACGAATCATCAAAAGAAGCTTATTTTTGCTCTTCAAAAAGCGCTTGGTAATCCACCGCTTCATTTCCCGCTGTTTGATAATTTTCTACGGTAGTTTTTAAGCGATCAAAGTCGATAAAGCGGGCTTGGCGAGCGACTTCTTTTCCTTGGGCAAAAAGTAAAATTGCCGGAGCGGTTAACACTTGGAATTCTCCGGCAACTTCTGGCATTTTGGCGGCATCAAACTGGTAAATAGGAATTTCAGTGCTCTTTAAGTGTTGTATCAATTGGGGCTTGACCGAAACACAGACACTACAGTTGGGCATCGAAATATAAGCGATTGCTAAAGGCGCGGTTGTTAAGGCGTTTAAGCCGGTTTGAAAATCATGTACTGAAATCATTTGATCACCTCGGCTTCACTTTAATACCTACAGGGGTAAATGTCAAAAAGAGTGCTTGCAGGAAAAAATTCCTTCCATCTACCAAATTTTCCTAGAAACTGATACAATCAAACTAGTCAAAAAAGCGGGGGAAGCCTCGTTTAAAGGAAAAAGGGAGACAGTTTATGACGACAATTTGGATGATGGCATTGGCAGCATTAGTTGGGGTGGTAATTGGTGCATTAATTGTAGTAATCGCTTTTAACTTGCGAATCCGCTATGAAGAGCGCCGGGATATTCGCCGCCGGATGTTGGAACACAAGACCAAAGAGATTGAGACAATTCTTTTGTTAAACCAAAAGATTCAAGAAATTTTACAAAAGCGGGCAGCTACCATGTCCAATTATGTGAGCTTTGATAGTTTTGATGATGTGTATATCACCATTGATGACTATGTTTTTTTACAATCCTTTGCCGCACAAAATAATTTTTATTTACCAAACTACATTGTAGAAGAGTTCTTTAAACAAATCAGTCAGCGAAAAGTGATCTTGTCCCCAGAAGATACCATTGCCATGGGGGGCTATGCTTACAAAGGAGCTCGAGTCTTATTAGAACAATTTTCTGATTCTTTATTGGAATTAGTGAGAGAGCGCAAAGTTCAATTAAAGAAACTTGCCAGTGAAGAACTGACTTATTTGAAATAAACAAGAAAGCGACGGAGTAGTATCTGTCGCTTTTTGATTGCGAGAAATTCCCTTAAAAGGATAGAAAATGGTACAATGAACGAGATTGGAGTGGAAATAATGACACAAGTGGTAGCCCATCGTGGGGCAAGTGGTGTTCGTCCTGAAAATACTCTACCTTCATTTTCTGAGGCCATTCGCCAAGGTACCAATATTATTGAGTTGGACGTGCATCTTTCAAAGGATCAACAGTTAATCGTGATGCACGATGAAGATGTGGAACGAACCACAGATGGCAAAGGCCTGATTCGCGAACACACATTAGCGGAATTAAAACGACTAAATGCTGGTTCTTGGTTTTCTGAAGATTATACGTCAACCAAAATTCCCACTTTACAAGAAGTGGTGAATCTTTTGTTGATTCGCAATTTTCGCGGTGTGCTGTTAATTGAAATCAAAACCGATAAATACGAATATCCAGAGATTGAAGAGCGCTTGGCTGCTTTTATGCAAAGTCAAGAGTGGACTTTTTCGTACTGGTATTGCAGTTTCAATATCAACTCTTTGGACCGCTTGCATGAATTAGATCCCGGTGCCCAGTTGGATTTGATTTTAGGGACTTCTGAAAATAAAGTACAACAGGCCATTGACCGTGGCTATATTGAAGGCATTCATCCCAAGTTGGAATGGGCGGAAAAAAATGCTGGTAGATTGGCAAGTTTTCCTTTGGCAGTGCGCCCATGGACGGTGAATACCATGGTGGGGATTCGCAGTTGCTTAAATTTAGGCGTGACGGGTATTATCACCAACTTCCCTGAAATGTGCTTTGAAGGAATCAACACTTTTCGACAGGAGCAAAAATAATGGAAAAAGTCTTAGTGATTGCTGGCCCCACTGCAGTAGGCAAGACGGCTTTAAGTATCCAATTGGCAAAAAAATTCAATGGCGAAATCATCAGCGGCGATTCTTTGCAAGTGTATCGAGGGTTGGATATCGGCACAGCCAAAGTCACAAAATCAGAAGCCCAAGGAATTCCCCATTATTTGATTGACATTAAAGATCCGAAAGAAGGCTTTTCAGTAGCGGAGTTTCAAACTTTGGCCCAAGAGAAAATTCGAGAGATTACTAGTCGAGGCAAACTGCCTATTGTAGTAGGCGGCACGGGATTGTATATTCAAGCCCTTTTGTATGACTATGACCTGGGTGGCAAAGCAAAAGGTGAAACACTGGCAATTCGTCAAAAGTACGAAGAGATTGCCAAAACCTGTGGCAATCAAGAGTTGTGGGCGTTGTTAGCCCAAAAAGATCCCGCAGCTGCCCAAAAGATTCATTTTAACAACCAGCGAAAAGTGATCCGGGCACTGGAAGTTTTTGAAAATACCGGTCGCAGTATCCTTGCCCCGGAAAATGCACCGCAAAAACGCTACGATGATTTTTTAATCGCCTTAACTACAGAGCGCAGTTTGCTGTATGAGCGAATTAATCAACGGGTGGAGCAGATGTTTGATGCTGGCCTAAAAGCAGAAGCGGAGTTGTTGCGGGATTTGCCGGACAGTCAAGGAGCAAAAGGCATTGGCTATCGAGAATTTTTTGATTATTTTGCTGGTATAACAGATTTAGCTTCTGTAAAAGAAGCCATTAAACAAGATTCTCGTCGCTATGCCAAACGCCAGCTGACTTGGTTTCGCAATCGCATGAACCCTTTGTGGCTGGATTTAGTCCAACATCCAGAACATGGGAGTGTCTTAGAAGCAAAAATATACCAATGGTTGGAGGAATGACCATGGAAGTAAAACAGGAACGGGTAATTCTCGTGGGGGTAGAAACAGAGGAAACCTGGCGTAATTTTGGCGAGTCCATGTTGGAATTAAAAGGTTTGACCAAAACGGCCAAAGGAACGGTTTGCTTTTCTTTAATTCAAAAACGGCCCCAAGTAGATCGCCAAACGGTCATCGGAAAAGGCAAACTGGCCGAACTGCGCCAGCTAGTAGAGGCCCACGAAGCGGATTTGGTGATTTTTAACCACGAATTAAGTCCCCGTCAAAGCCAGTTAATCCAAGATCAAGTGGCAGTGCCAGTAATTGACCGGGTACAGCTGATTTTAGACATTTTTGCCATGCGAGCGCGTTCGAAAGAAGGCAAACTACAAGTGGAGTTGGCTCAATTGGAGTATCTCTTGCCTCGTTTAGTGGGCCAAGGGAAAAATCTTTCACGATTAGGTGGAGGGATTGGTACTCGAGGACCTGGGGAAACGAAACTGGAAACCGATCGTCGGCATATCCGCAAGAAAATTACCAATATTAAACGAGAACTAAAAGAAGTGGCAGCTCACCGAGAGCGCACGCGGCAAAAACGCCAGAACCAAGTCTTTCAAATTGGTTTAATCGGTTATACCAATGCCGGGAAGTCCACGATTTTAAATTTGTTAACCAGTGCGGCGACTTATGAGCAAGATGAACTTTTTGCTACATTAGATCCATTAACCAAGCAATGGCGCTTGCCGGAAGGATTTCAAGTGACACTTACTGATACGGTAGGTTTTATTCAAGACTTGCCCACCCAGTTGATTGATGCGTTTCACTCTACTTTAGAAGAAAGCCGCAATATGGATCTTTTGCTACATGTGGTGGACGCTGCCAGTCCCGATCGTTCGCAACAAGAAGCCACGGTGATCGAGTTAATGAAAGAGTTGGAATTTGATCAAATTCCTTTACTGACAATTTACAATAAGGCGGATAAAATTACTCCAGATCAGTTTGTGCCCACGTTATTTCCCAACGTGCTGATTTCAGCCAAAAGCAGCCGGGGCAAAGAAGAACTAACAAAAGCTATCAAATTGCGCTTAATGGAAATTTTGGAGCCTTATTCCTTGAGGGTAGCTCAGTCAGAAGGCAAGCGTTTAAGCCGTTTGAAAAAAGAAACCTTGCTGTTAACAGAAGAGTATCAAGCAGACAGTCAAAGCTATTTGGTAAAAGGGTTTGCCGAAAAGAAGGCCCCTGTTTTAAGAAAGAAGGAAAATGATTCATGAGTTGGACCAAAAATTTTTCACCGGAATTAGTGACGAAAATCAATGAAGTGGATGGGTTAATTGCCGATCGTTTAGCCGAAGTGCGGCAAGTGGCATTAAGCAATCAAGCCAAAGTATTGGAAGCTTTTGCCCAAGCACAGATTTCTGAAACTCATTTTATGCCTTCCACCGGTTACGGTCATGATGACCTAGGTCGAGATGCTCTAGAAGCAGTTTATGCCCAAGTCTTTGGCACCGAGGCAGCCTTAGTGCGGCCACAAATCGCTTCAGGTACCCATGCCATTGCCACGGCGTTATTTGGTTGTTTACGCCCCGGGGATAAATTGCTTTATATTACCGGCACACCCTATGATACTTTATTAGAAGTGATTGGTTTAACCGGGGATGGAGTTGGCAGTCTCAAAGAGTGGGGCATTGATTTTGATGAAGTGGGACTGTTGCCAGATGGTTCTGTGGATTTTGAACAAGTCAAAGCAAAATTGGATCCTAGTGTAAAAGTGGTGGGGATTCAGCGTTCTCGTGGGTATGCCAGTCGCCCGTCTTTCACCATCGCTCAAATCAAAGAAATGTGTGACTTTGTTAAAGCCATTGCTCCGGAAGTGACAATTTTTGTGGACAACTGTTACGGGGAATTTGCAGAAGAATTGGAACCAACTCAAGTGGGAGCCGATGTAATGGCCGGCTCGTTAATCAAAAATCCGGGAGGCGGGATTGCCAAAACCGGTGGCTATATCGTAGGACCAGAAAAAATGGTTTCTGCTTGTGCCAATCAACTATCCGCACCAGGTGTGGGGATGGAAGGCGGGGCCATGTTAAGCACGGTCTTTGATATGTTGCAAGGGTTCTTCTTGGCTCCCCATGTGGTCAGCCAAGCCATCAGTGGAGCGATTTTTACTGCGGCTTTACTCGCTGCCCACGACATTGATTCTACACCGGCTTGGGATGAGCCACGGACGGATTTGATTCAATTGGTGGACTTAAAAGACAAAGAAGCCATGATTACGTTTGCCCAAGCGATTCAACGTTTTTCCCCAGTGGATGGTTTTGTAGCTCCGATTCCGGCTTACATGCCCGGTTATGAAGATGATATCATCATGGCAGCCGGCACTTTTATTCAAGGCGCCAGCATTGAGCTTTCCGCAGACGGTCCATTACGAGAACCTTACTCATTGTATGTGCAAGGCGGTTTGACCTATGAACACGTAAAGATTGCAGTGGCCAATGCGGTAAATGACGTTTTCTATCAAAAGTAATCCTTTTTAGGACAGCATCTCAAGCAATCGAGATGCTGTCTTTTTTTTAGCTTTCATGAAACATAGACTTCATTTTAATCACGTCCATCTTTTTAAAAAAGAAACGGTTTTTTATTGCTGGCAAGCTTCTATACTGAATTTTTTTCAAAAAAAATTTGAATGTTCGGTTTTTCGCGAGCTGAAATCATTGATAAATCAGCATTTTTAAATTTTTAGAAAATTTTTTCGAAATCGATGTTAGATTATCTAACATAAGCCGTTGACGAATTTTTTGAAAGTGGTATAGTTAACCCATGATCAAATTGGATGATTCATGAGAGGAGCAAAACTATGCGGGAAAAAGAATTACGACGTTCCTTGTCTGTTTTCCCCATCGGGACCGTGATGAAGTTAACGGATTTGACAGCACGTCAAATTCGCTACTATGAAGAACAAGATCTGATCCATCCCGAACGCAGTGAAGGAAATAGACGGATGTATTCATTAAACGATATCGATACCTTGTTAGAAATCAAGGACTATCTCTCCGACGGCCTTAATATGGCTGGAATCAAACATGCTTATCAAATGAAACAGCGCCAAGAAAAACAAGCCCAAGCCAAAAAGCCTTTAACCGACAATGATGTCCGTCGTATTTTTTATGATGAACTGTTAAACCAAGGTGGCTTGAATCAACAAAATCCATACCAACAAGGACCACGAATGTAGCCTTGTTGTGGAAATAAAATATCAATATATAAGGATGGGATAAAATGCCAAAAGCAAATTACACAACCGAAGATATTAAACGCATCGCCTCAGAAGAAAACGTACGCTTTTTACGTTTGATGTTCACTGATATCATGGGAACAATCAAAAACGTGGAAGTGCCAGTCAGCCAATTGGAAAAAGTCTTAGACAACAAGATGATGTTTGATGGTTCTTCGATTGAAGGCTTTGTGCGGATTGAAGAATCTGACATGTACTTACATCCAGATGTCTCCACGTGGATGATCTTCCCTTGGGAAAGCGACCATGGCAAAGTAGCTCGTCTTATCTGTGATATTTACAATCCAGACGGCACACCATTTGCCGGCGACCCTCGTGGTAACTTGAAACGGGTCTTGACCAATATGGAAGAAATGGGCTTCACTTCTTTCAACTTAGGGCCAGAACCAGAATTCTTCTTGTTTAAATTAGATGAAGATGGTGAAATCACGACTGATTTAAACGATGCAGGTGGGTACTTTGACTTTGCCCCAACTGACCTTGGGGAAAACTGCCGTCGTGACATCGTTCTTGAATTAGAAAATCTTGGCTTTGAAGTGGAAGCTTCTCACCATGAAGTAGCTCCTGGACAACACGAAATCGACTTTAAATATGCCAATGTAGTAGAAGCTTGTGACAATATCCAAACTTTCAAGCTTGTAGTAAAAACCATTGCCAGAAAACATGGCTTACACGCAACGTTTATGCCAAAACCATTATTTGGTATCAACGGTAGCGGCATGCACTGCAATATGTCTCTTTTCAAAGGCAAAGACAATGCCTTCTTTGATGAAGATGGGGAGCAACAATTATCTACTACCGCTTACCACTTCTTAGGCGGTTTGATGAAACACGCTCGGGCCTATACAGCAGTCTGCAACCCGATCGTCAACTCTTACAAACGTTTAGTACCAGGTTATGAAGCTCCGGTTTACGTAGCATGGTCTGGCTGCAACCGTTCCCCATTAATCCGGGTACCAGAATCTCGTGGTTTGTCCACTCGTTTGGAATTGCGCTCCGTGGATCCATCAGCGAACCCATATTTAGCCATGGCTGTTTTACTAGAAGCCGGCCTTGACGGGATTCGCAACGAAATGACACCACCACCATCTGTTGACCGTAATATCTACGTGATGAACGAACAAGAACGGGAAGAAGCGCAAATTCAAGACTTGCCTTCTACTTTGCACAATGCTTTGAAAGAATTGCGTAAAGACCAAGTGATGATCGATGCTTTAGGGCAACACATCTTCTGTAACTTCAATGAAGCTAAACGCATGGAATGGGCTTCCTTCCGTCAAACGGTTTCTGAGTGGGAAAGAGAACAATATTTGGAATTGTATTAAAAACAGGAAACAAACCGCTACAGGCTCCGGCTTGTGGCGGTTTGTTTGTTCTCTTATTTTGTCTTGCGAGCAAAATGCGAGCAAGTTAGTAATTTAGTTTGTTCAAACCTTCTATGAGGTTTGCTTGCATTTTATCAGTGACGTGGTTATAGATCTCCATTGTTGTTTTCATATCTTTGTGCCCTACGCGGTCCATGATTGCTTTAATTGGCATTCCCATTTCAGCTAACATGGAGACATGAGTATGCCGGAGATAATGAGTGGAAACGGGCTTGTCAATACCGGCTTTTTCTGCTGCATTTCTGAGACACGGTTCAAAGGTACGATAATCGATAGGCATCCCTTTTTTATTTGTAAAAATATAATTACGATCCTCGTAATTAGGAAATTCTCTTTTCATGAGTTGATTTTCTTGCTGTACTTTTCTAATGATTTCCACTGCTCTTTTTGAGAGAGGGATGTTGCGAAAAGCCTTGGACGTTTTTGGAGCTGTTCGAACTGGCTCGTCTGAGTATTTTCCGTCTCGGTGATCTATTGTGCCATTAACGGTGATGTAAGTTTCGTGAAATTCTGAATTTCTTAGGGCCACCATCTCTCCATACCGCAGTCCTGTTAAAGCTTGAAATTCAACCATATCTGCTTTTCTAGCGTTGACGGGTCTCGTATTCAGCTGGTCAATCAAAGCCCGAAGCTCATTTTTTTCTAAGTATTTTTCATGGCTTGCTTCCTGGCGTAAAATTAATTCCATACGAAATTGCGGAACTGTTACTTGATAGTTGTCTTTTTTTGCTTGCTTCATAACAGCGATGATTAGAGCTTTTATCTTTCTTGTATAGTTAAAAGAATACTTCTCTTCATAATATACTTTTTCAGTGAGGCTTTGCAAAAATAGCTCGTCGATATTTCGTATCATGGTTTTTGGACCAACAAGTCGCTTCACTGTTTCTACTGTCGAGATTGTGGATAGGTAGGAGGAGCGCTTTGCTTTCAGTTTGTACTTTTTTAAATAATTATCCATCGCTTTTTCAAACGTGATATTTGGTAGTTTGGAACTATTTAGCTGTTCATCGATTAGACCTTGGAGTAATTTTGCAGCCTGTTTCTTTGCCTGATTGGATTTGCTCGTGAGAGTTACAGAAACAGTTCTAGTTTTTTCAGTAAGTGGATCTTTGTAACGCTCACGGTATTGGTAGACAGTTTTTCCTTCTTTTGATTTTCTTTCTTTCATCCACATTATGATTTCCTCCTATTTTCTGCTAAAATAGGGCATAAGAAATAGGCCTATTTTAGGCTTGTTTTTTCGCAAGGCATTTCCCGCCGGTCGCCAAACTAGTCGGGAGATGTCTTTTTTTTATTGCCCAAATTCAAGAAAGGCATCTCGAACGATTGGGGCCATGTTCATGCTAAGTGAGTTCTTTTCAATAAAATCTAAATAGTTTACCGCTGAAGGATTTGCTTCGGGAAGTTCCATGTATTGCCTAACTAAATGACGTATCATGAATTCTTCTGCCTCATTTTCCATCTTCGCGTGCATCGCAAAAGTGGCACAATAGAGAGCTTCATTTTTCTGATGTTTTGCAGCGTGGCCCAACTCGTGTAAAAGGGCCTTGGTCATTTCATATTCATTAAGAATTGAACATAGCACGACTATGTTATAGGCAGCAATGTAGTGGCCATTATCGTCAAGATTGGGGTCATAGATGATTGTAACTTTCAGTTCTTCAATGATTTCCTTAATACGTTTGTCCAAAAACAGCCACCTGCCTACTTTTTCGATTTCAAATATCCTTCAATGATGCCCTTTAAGATTTCTCGATCATTGTCAGTGATAGGATCTCCGCTATAAGACATTACGGAGGCGAGAGCGGCTTCGATTTTTTCATCATCTGTCAAGCTATCCTTGAAATCTTCTTCTGGGTCAGAGGCAGGCCACGGGTCTTTTCGGTCGGTTCGGCCTAAAAGATAGTCAGTGGATACCGTAAAAAAGTCAGCCACTTTTTCTAAGACTGATGTGTTGGGTTTGCGAACATCCCATTTTCCAATCGTTCCATTTGAAATATTTAGTTTTCTTTCGAGTTCTGCGAGAGTCATTTTTCGTTGGTCTGCCAACATTTTTACTCGCTCTTTTGTGTTTACAAAATCGGCCATTTTAATTCTCCTCACAAAATTAGGATTAAATCTATTGACAAATAGAATTAAGTCTATTAAACTGAGGATGTGCTTGGGAGAGCGCAACAGCTTAAAGCCTTAACCCGATTCGTGAAAATCGATGAGATACCCAGATTCCGTTTTCGGGTATCTCTATGCACTAATGATAGAATTAAATCTATTGTTTGTCAAGGAGATTAGGCAATAAGTGTAGAAAATTATCTATTGGAAGGAGGGATGAAAATGATCTACGACAAAATAAAAAGTCTTGCTGCTCGTCGTGATATCTCGATTGCCGAATTGGAACGGAGTCTGGGGATTTCAAATGGCTCAATCTCAAAGTGGAATGTGGCCTCACCAAATTCCGCCAACTTGTTCAAAGTTGCCAAGTTTTTTGGTGTGACAATGGAGGAGCTGCTTGAAGAAAGTGAGGTGCAGGAGAATGCCAAAGCCGGTTCAAGTGAATCTTGATGAAGTTGAACAAAATCCAGACCGTGTGGCGATTAAGTATGGGAACAAAGAAGTAATTATGAAAATGTACTCCATTAAACAAGCTAGTTTGGATCGCTGGATTCGCATCATGGGTGAAACTCCAGAGTTTTCAGGTGGAGTGCTGCATCCGACTCACAAGATAGTGCTGATCGAGCTGGACGTTTTCGATGAGTTTGTTAGGTGGATGGATAAGAACAGGTATCGGAGGAGAAGTTGATGGAGAAAGATCACACGTTTGCAGCAATTTTAGTTACAACACTTTTAGGTGGATATGCCACTGTTCTGATTTTCGTCGCGGAGTATTCGAGGATGTCAGCTCTGTGTTTGACCTGGGCGCCAATCATCCTACTGGGCACGTACCTAATCGGTAAAAAAGTGGGGAGGGAAGAATAAGTGAGTAGCGATGTAGAAACGCATATAGGAAATTTGGAAACCTTGACTACAGATCTCGAACAAGTAGTTGATGTTTTAATCGTAGCCTCAGATTTATTTGTAATGCTACCTCGAGAGTTTAAACAAGGGCAGAGTCTAGTGGATGTAGCTGTAATTAGCCTGCAAAATATTCTTGCAGAAACGCAAGACGAACTAACTATGACTCAAGATTGCATAAAAAAAACTGACTCCGCCGGCAAGCAATGAGTCAGTTCATTAAAAACCATTCAAGTGCATTATAGCACGATTCGGAGGTGGGAACACGTTGGATGAAATTGATATTGTCATGAAACACCTTAGGGCGATGGGAGAATTGAAACCGGAAAAGCCCCCTAAAGCACCTAAGAAACCAAAAGAGCCTAAAGCTTTCGATCCAGAAAAAGCAACACCCGCAAGACAAAAAGCTTACGACAAGCGGATGGCTACCTATAACGAAAAGCTAAAAACGTATAACGAAGAGTTTTCTAGGTACGCCAGGGCTTTTGATAATTGGAAGCTTAACGATGACCGCAAGAAGATTTTAGTGTCACAGGTCAAGCTTACAGAAAACGGAACGTTGCTTGGGGGCAGTCCTCATCGGGCGTTTATGTTAACAGGATTTGAAAACGAGATGGAGATAGATTATTTCATCGGTGGAGAGGGTAAGAAGTTCCCGGATTTTACCAAATTCTTTCCCAATCTTGACTCACCGTTATTAACGCTAACTGACATCACTGCCTTTCGAAAATTCTGCCAACCCTTGACCTCAGTATCGGAAAGTTTGTTAGTCATTCTTGAAAACGGGGAGTGGACATTCAAACCTAACCCCCATGACAAAAATCCCTTTTTTCAATCTGCTGCCTGGGATTTGGATTACTTCGATGAGCCGGTGAAGTTTGGCATTGACCCCCAGAAGCTAGTTGATATGATTATGCTTTTTGAAAAATTGAAAGTAAAAGAGATTCGGATGCATCTTGTATCACCAGTACGACCTATCATTTTTGAAACTGAACGGGGCAACTATGTGATTTGTCCTATACGAATGAACTTTTAGGAGGAAAAAATAATGGCAAAAATTACATTAAATATTGAGGCAGAAAATACGAAAGATTTGAAAGCGACTATCGAAGACTTGAATGCGGCTATGAATCCAGCCCCTACCGTACAAATTGGCATCGAGGGAGATCACTTGGCCAAGTCGCTAGCAGAAGCTGTCTCAGAAAAGCTGGAAGAGCCAGAGAAACCAAAAAAGCCAGCCACAAAGAAGAAACCAGCACCAAAGAAAGAAGTGCCGGTAGAGGACTCTACGGACTCAACCTCAGACACCGAACCATCCGAAGCTGGAGAGTCGCAAGAGCCTATTGAAGAAGCACCACAGAAATCGGCAACGGCTGACCATCATCCGGGAGCCACCAAAGCAGATGTCCAAGCGTTGATGAAAAAAGCAATGTCTAGTGGGCATCGGGATGCGGTCAAAACTGCCTTTCAACGAAATAACGCTACGAAACTAAGTGAATTAGCAGAAGAGGACTATGGCGTGTTCATGACAGATTTGGAGGCACTGATGGAGGGTGATAAATAATGGCAAGTCCAACTTTTCATGCCCGGCTTTCTCCTTCTGGTGCCAAGCGGTGGCTTCACTGCACTATGGCGCCGACGATGGAAGACGGAATACCTGACAGTGGCAGTGTGTATGCGGCAGAAGGAACGGCGGCACACAGCTTGGCAGAGTTAAAACTGCAATACGAGACGGGCAAAATTACCAAGCGAACCTTTACTCTACGCTACAACAAGTTTAAAGCGAACAATGAGTTTTACAGCCCTGGCATGGACGACTATGTAGACGAATACGTTGGCACGGTGATGGAGCGATTCAATGCTCTACCGAATGCCTCGATCGACTTGGAAGTGCGGGTGGACTACTCCGACTGGGTGCCAGACGGAACTGGGACCTCTGATGTGGTAATTGCGGCGGATGGGGTGATTGAAGTAATCGACCTGAAATATGGGAAGGGTGTTCCTGTTTCTGCTGAGTGGAACGAACAAGCCATGCTATACGGTTTGGGAGCTTTTCACGAATACGACATGATCTATGATTTTCAAGAAGTTCGCATGACTATTGTGCAACCTCGCCTAGGTAGCATCAGCACGTTTGAGATGACGATAGAGGAGCTTTTGAGTTGGGCGAATGATTTTGTGAAGCCTCAAGCCGAAAAAGCCTCTAAAGGTGAAGGGGAGTTTGACCCATCACCAGACACCTGTCAATGGTGTAAAGCAAAAGGGTTCTGTAAGGCCCGGGCTGAGAAAAATTTAGAGATAGCATCTTATGAATTTAAGAACCCGGCTTTTCTATCTCCTTTAGAGTTAGCTGACATCTTGGCCAAAGCGAAAGAAATTACTTCCTGGATTAAAGATGTAGAAGAGTATTCTCTTGAGATTGTCCGAGATCATGATGCCCGAGTTCCTGGTTGGAAATTGGTTGAAGGTCGTAGTAATAGGAAGCTGACGGATGAAGAAGCCGCCATCTTCGTTCTTGAAGCAGAAGGCTTTGAGGATGATGACATCCTGAAACCTCGCACTCTCCAAACCATCACTGCCTTAGAGAAAGTGATTGGCAAAAAACGTTTTGCTGAACTTCTTGGGGAATATGTAGTGAAGCCAGAAGGGAAACCTGTACTCGTACCCGAAGAAGACAAGCGCCCAGCTCTGAACGGTCTAGCTTCTGCCGAAGAGGACTTCGGGGGTGTCGGGGATGACTGAAAAAGAGAAGAAGGAAAAAGTAGTTCTCTTTCAAGGTTCTAACTATCGAGTTTTGGCTATGGATCGCTACAACGTCATGCTAGAAATCCTAAACAGTGAAGGTAACTACAAATTCGTTGGCTATTACACATCAACAGTAAAAGCTTTGCAGGCGTT
This sequence comes from Enterococcus sp. 2201sp1_2201st1_C11_2201SCRN_220225, assembly GCF_040925905.1. NCBI lineage: Bacteria > Bacillati > Bacillota > Bacilli > Lactobacillales > Enterococcaceae > Enterococcus > Enterococcus sp. 2201sp1_2201st1_C11_2201SCRN_220225. The sequence continues at coordinate 24,294 of NZ_JBCOJC010000016.1, read as the reverse complement.
GATTCGGCAAGACTTACTAATGGACCGCACAGAAACACGAGATATCAAAGAATACCTGAACGAAATTCAAGTCTACAAAGAAAAAATTATGAACGACATCGAGGCACATTTTTCAGCCGAAGATGATGAACTATTCAACTAAAAAAAACGAAAGTAGGAAATTAAAATGGCAAAACGAAATGGAACGAAAGTAATCACAAATAAAGTACGGTTGAGCTATGCCAACCTTTTACAACCAAAGGCGTTTGAGGGACAAGAAGCGAAATACTCTACTATGCTCTTGATTGACAAGGACGACAAAGAAACGGTCAAGCTGATGAAGGAAGCTATCAAAGAAGCTTATGAAGCAGCTAAAGGGGACAAGTTGAAAGGAGTCAAACCTGATCGCTTAAAAACCACTCTGCGTGACGGGGACGATGAATTTGATACAGAAGAACGGCCTGAGTTTGCCAACAAGTATTTCATCAATGTTTCTTCAAAGACGAAACCGGGTTTGGTGAAACGTGAAGGTGGGATGACGGTTAAGACCGAAGATCCCGATGAAATCTATAGTGGTGTGTATGCTTTTGCCTCCATTAACTTTTACGCATACAACACTGCTGGCAACAAGGGGATTTCTGCTGGACTTAATAACATCATGACGACTGGTAAAGGGGACTATCTAGGAGGACGTGCTTCTGCGGATGCGGACTTTGGTGATATGGACTGGGACGATGAAGAAGAATCTGGAGACGATTTCTTCGCATAAAAAGTGAATAGGGGCAGCGATGCCCCTTTCTTTAATTCTGGAGGTGTTAGGACGTGACGATGACAACCAAGCAGGTTGCACAGTATATAGCAAAACAGCTACTCGCTGCCGGAGTAGTAATCCAATACTACGAAGCGTATTCTACCAATTCCATCTACCTTAAATTCGATTGTGGTCTTGCTAATTCTTTGCGCATTGGTGACCACAAAGGGAAAAAGAATTTGAATTATATGTTCATGGTGGATGTCAATCATCGAGGTGCAAGGAAAATTTTGCGGGGTAAGTTTACTCAATATATCTATGGGCCTGATGAGATTCAGCTCAATCTTTTGGTTGAGCACATTCTGCATCATCGAGAAACAAAGATTATGAATTGTTTCACCGAAGATTTCTATCGTGAGGATATGAAAGCAGCCTACTTGAAAAACCGTAAGCAAGCGGGATTCTGGAAGCAATCAAAGTTCATTGGCAAGAAAGTGGAATTTCTATGAAAACGTTAAATATTGATATCGAAACTTACTCAGAAGAGGACCTGGGTAAAGTCGGGGTTTACAAGTACGCCGATAGTCCTAGCTTCGAAATCCTTCTTTTCGCATACGCCATCGATGGTGGCCAAGTGGAGTGTGAGGACATGACGCTTTCAGATGTGCCGGATGAAGTAGTTAAGGCTTTGACAGATAAGGATGTTTTGAAAGTAGCGTTTAATGCTCAGTTCGAACGGATTTGTCTTTCTAAGTGGCTAGGGGTTCCGTACTATCTGGATGCCCGGCAGTGGCACTGCACCATGGTCCACGCCAACGAGTTAGGTTTGCCAGCTTCACTTGGTCAGTGCGCCAAGTATTTAGGCATCGAACAGCAGAAAGATACCCGAGGCACACAGCTCATCAATTATTTTTCGAAGCCGTGTAAACCGACAAAGGCGAACGGAATGCGGACACGAAATTTGCCGGAACATGATCCCGAAAAATGGGCTACCTTTACTGAGTACTGTATTCAAGACGTGGTGGTAGAAATGGCTATTGCTGACAAGTTGAGCCGTTTCCCAGTCAAAGAATCAGAGTGGGAGCTTTACGCCCTTGATCAACGCATCAATGATTTAGGTGCTGAGATTGACCATGAATTAGCGACAGCAGCGATTGAGATTATGGACCAATTAACGGACGAAAATATGGAGAAAATGAGAGCTGTCACGGGCTTAGAAAACCCCAACAGCTTGAAACAATTCAAAGAATGGCTAGCTGGCCAAGGCACGCCATTCGAAAAACTGGGTAAGGAATTAGTCGAGAAGGCGCTAGCGCTTGGCAATCTGCCGGAACAAGTGCAGGAGGCTCTAAAGCTCCGTCTCAGTCTTTCGAATTCCTCCACTAAAAAGTATCTGATGATGGACGGCGCACGTTGTAGCGATGGCCGTATTCACGGTATCTTGCAATTCTATGGCGCCAACAGGACCGGCCGTTGGGCGGGGCGTCTTTTGCAGGTACAGAACCTTCCCCGCAACTATCTGGATGATATTGGCTATGCCCGAGATTTGGTAAAAGCCAAAGATCTTGAAGCGATTGAATGGGTCTATGGCGATGTGCCGGACACTCTCAAACAGTTAATCCGCACCGGGTTAGTCGCCAAAGAAGGGCACCGTTTCATTGTTTCCGATTTTTCCGCGATTGAAGCCCGAGTGATCGCCTGGTATGCCAATCAAGAGTGGGTACTAGATGTTTTTCGCACTCATGGGCAAATCTATGAAGCGACGGCGGCTCAGATGTTTGGACTTGGCGCTGTGGAAGATTATGACTGGAAAAGTCATGAGGGGAAAGCCATGCGACAACGTGGGAAAGTGGCAACGTTGGCTTTAGGTTATCAGGGTGGACCTGGCGCGTTGATCGCGATGGGGGCTTTGGACAATGGCATTGCTGAAAGTGAGTTGCCGGAAATCGTTAGCCGATGGCGTGAAACCAATAAACGGATTACTCGCTTCTGGTATGACACGCAGGCAGCAGTTCTCGACTGTCTGGAAAATGGCGGCGTGAGGAAGGGACCGAGAGGACTCAAGTTTTTCAAGAGGTCTGGTTTTCTTTTCATCCAGCTACCAAGTGGCCGGCGTTTGGCTTATGCGAAGGCACACATAGAGGAAGGAAAGTTTGGCCCTGCTGTCTTTTACGAGGGACAAGGAGACAAAGTGGTATTCACCAAACAGCAGACCTATGGCGGGAAACTGGTGGAAAACATCGTACAAGCAACAGCTCGGGATGTGTTGGCAGAAGCCATGCAACGACTCGAAAAAGCGGGCTATCCGATTGTTTTTCACATCCACGATGAAGCGGTGGCCGAGGTGCCTGACGGCTCTCACTCCATCGAGGAGATGAACAAACTAATGGCCGTGGCGCCTGATTGGGCAGACGGATTGCCGTTGAATGCTGAGGGATTTGAGACCAAGTATTACATGAAAGATTAAGGAGGAAGATTTGATGAAACAATTTTATGTTCAGTATTTGAACTCTTCGAATAAGTTATGTGGCGAATATATTGCCGCCTATGATTTGAGGGATGCCGAGCTAACTGCGAAAAATATTCAAGGACTTTCTCGCATCATTGACGTGAAGGAGGTAGAAGGATGAAAAACTATGACCCGAATATTTATTGGGGGAGACACACAATTAAAGTGTCTTTTCAATGCTGGGATTATAAAGGGTATGTGACCTACCGGGTTGGGGGTAATGCGAAAGGTATCAGCGTACTCCAGATAGATCACTATGAACTTTCAGATACGAAATTTTTAGATAACAACGTTCGCCTCCGAGATAGTGGTGAGGGGTGGTACCGGATGTATTTGACTAATGGAGAAGGTGAAGAGCTAGAAGTTGAAGAAGAGTGGACAGAAATCAGCAACAGTATTGTTGGAGTGCAGATTATTGATTTTGTGAAGGAGGGTGAAGCATGATAAAAACGAGTCATTGGGAGACGTTAAATTTTGAAAATGCTATGAGGGGGATGCGGAACCCTATGAACAGCTGGGAGAAATCAGACAGCGTGCATCAACATATTGGTCCGAATGATTTAGATTTATTGCTGCGCTTGACTAAAGCCGGCACCGACCACAGAAAAGTTCTTCGCCAGATGATGGTTTCTGTCGATATCACGGCCCCGTTGTATTGGTGGAAGGAGTTTGATACTTACAAAGTCGGTACTGTGGCCAATTCTACTAGTACGATGCACAAGATCCACACGAAGCCTTTTGAGATGGTGGATTTTAGCACTGATCAGATGGTAGGAACCGCCGTGCTGTTTATGGCAGAGCAGGTGATACCGACACTAGAGAGTATGCGCATAGTATATCTGACTCATCATGACAAAAAGGTGTGGTATTCAATTATCCAGCTTTTGCCGTCTAGCTATAACCAAACTCGGACAGTGACACTAAATTATGAAGTGCTTCTGAATATGTATTTGGCAAGACGAAAACACAAGCTTCAAGAATGGCAAGACTTTTGCGAGGAAGTCTCGGCACTTCCTTACTTCAAAGAAATTTCGGGGGTGTAGCAGATGGATGCTGAAACGATTGCTCTTTTAAGGAAGCTACTATTTTGGCTGAATCAACATATCCCGGAATTGCAAGAGCTGTGGATGCACCTTTTGAACCTTTTAGCTAACTATGGATGAGAGGGTGTGAGTGAGATGAGAAGATCGTTGACTGAAACGTTCTGGGTGAACATGGAACGATATCAGGAATTACGGGGGCTTGATGATAAGCAAATTGCCCAGCATCTGGGGATTAGAAGGGATTCATGGAGAGAATACCGCAGTATGAAGCAGAGTCCGAAACTACAACGGGTGGAAAAACTCGCCAAGATTCTGCGAGTAAAACCGATTGACCTTCTGGAGAGCTGGACGGAAAAGGAATGGCGAGAAGTTTTTGAGAAAGGATAAGGACGTATGGAACAACCGAAAGTAGCACCAAAACTGAAATATGACGGTGAGATCAAACTCGCCATCGGAAGTTCCAAGACCGAACGTAAGTGGAAGAACCGAGAGCAGTCTTGGTCTGAGTTTCTTCTTGGACTGAATACGCCTACTGTGACCCAAGAGACGGTGGCGGACTACAAGAAGATGCCGAAGAGCCGGCAGGACGCCATCAAGGACGTTGGCGGGTTCGTGGGTGGTTGGCTAAAGGAAGGCAAGCGGAAGCGGGGCTACGTGCAACAGCGTAGTCTCGTGACGCTAGATGCCGATAGCACGACTCTGGATTTCTGGGATGACGTACAGCTGATGGCAGATTTCGCCTGTGCGGTGTACACAACCCACAGTCATCTGGTGAAAGGACCACGGTACCGGTTAATCATTCCCCTCAGTAGGCCTGTAACGGCTGAGGAATATGAACCGCTAGCCCGGAAAGTGGCAGAGATGTTCGGCATGGACAACTTCGACGACACGACGTATCAAGGCGAACGGTTAATGTACCGACCCAGCCACTCGATGGACGGTGAGTACTTCACTGACTACTTGGATCAACCTTGGCTGGATCCCGACACAGTTCTTAGTGAGTATGTGGATTGGCGAGATGCCAGTTTTTGGCCGGAGAGTAGTCGAGGACACACGATTCGAGACGCCCAGGCGAAAAAAGCTGGGGATCCCTTGGAGAAAAAGGGCATCGTGGGTGCCTTCTGTCGGACCTACGATATTGTTTCTGCGATTGAGACTTTTCTGCCAGATGTCTATGGACCGACTGGGCGAGATGACCGCTGGACCTTCTTAGGTGGGACCACTTCTGGTGGATTGGTCGTCTATGAAGACAAATGGGCCTATAGTCACCACGGGACGGACCCGGTGGGAGACCAATTGGCGAACGCTTTTGACCTTGTCCGGATCCATAAGTTTGGGGATTTGGATGAAGACGCTAAGCCCAATACACCGCCTCAAAAGATGAAATCCTATCGTGCGATGAATGAGTTTCTACAAGATGATAAGGCGGTAATCGGTCAAATGGCCAAGGATCGTTTGGGCGAGGCCGCGGAAGACTTTGACGGGTTTGAAGTGGATGAGGATAATGCGATTGAAACTGGATGGCTGACTTTTGATCAGAATGGTTTCCCAATTATTAATCCATACCTATTAGCACAAGAAGTAGTAAGTGAGGTGCCACTGTTCTATGATGGCCAAGAGTTTCTGCGATATGACCAACGAAAAGGAATCTGGTGCACGGGGGCGGAAGACTACCTAAGAAGTTACCTCACCAACCGAAAACTGCTGAAAGAAACTAAGATTCGGCATTTGTCTGAGGCCATTTCGGCTATTAAGAATTTGATCTACACTGAGGAAGATTTTCAGGAAACGGACGTCAATAAGTTGGTTTTGTCCAACGGTATTTATGACCTGAAACAGGACACGTTTACTGCCGGTTTTGACAAGAAACTCTATGCCAGAACCGCCCACCCTGTTGAATTTGATGCAGAAGCAGATTGCCCAGTATTTGACGGATTTGTTCGGCAGATAGTTGGGGGCGAAAATGCCGCCTTTGTTTATGAGTGGTTTGGTTATAATTTCTACCGAGAATACACGCTACAGAAGATGCTTTTCATTCACGGAAAAGCCGGAACAGGAAAGTCTACTTTAGTTAATATCTTGAAAGAACTGATTGGCAAAGATAACTATAGCGCCGTCACGTTGAAAAACCTGATGAACGAACGCTTTGCACCAGCTGGACTTTACCGAAAGGCTGCCAATTTCGATACAGATGCCAAGCCTGAGTATTTGGCCGATGGTTCTTTGCTGAAACAATTGACCGGGGAAGATACTATCTATGCGGATCGTAAGAATCAGGAGCCTATATATTTCTATAATTACGCCAAGCTGACCTTTGCCATGAACGAGCTGCCGGCCATGCGAGATTTTAGTGGTGGTTTGAAGCGTCGTCTGTTGATTCTAAAGATTGATGAAGAATTAACCGATGAAGTTAAACGGGAGTTTCCATTGAAAGTGATGATGGACGAAATGCCGGGGATTTTTAATAAAGCGATGAAGGGCCTACGGAAGGCGCTGCAACACGGATTCACTGAAACGTCGGACATGTTAGAAAATGTTGGACGGTGGGTCCAAGGCAATGATGTGCTTTCACTGTTTATTGAGGATGAATGCGAAGTTGGCCCAGAGCTGAAAACCCCAGCTAAAGAAGCCTACAGCAGTTATGTTAGTTACTGTAAGCAGTCAGGCTATCACGCAATGACAAGAAACAATTTTGTGAATCGTATGAAGGAATTAGGCTATGAAAACAAGGCAGTGAAAGTTGACGGAAAAGCCATAAAATGTTGGCTTGGAATTAAGGTGGATGACGAATTTTAGGTTACTTTTCCTCAAAGGTAAAAAAGGTAACCGGCGAAAAAGGTTACTTAGTTACTTTTATTTTGAACTCAAAAAATTTTTGTTAGTGAGAAAAAAAGGTAACTAGGTAACTAGTAACTTTAAAAAAGTAACCCAACTGAAAAAGGTAACCAAAAGGTAACCCGTTAAATCGTTGATATAAAAATATTTATAGTATATCGGTTACCTAGTTACCTTTTTCTTCTATTGAAATAGTATAAAAAAATAAAATATATAAAAGGGTATATAGGGGTATGCATAGGTTAAATATATAGGGAGCCTGAGTGAGTTGGAAAAAAAGGTAACCGGAAAGAGGGGATGGGCATGGATTTAGAAAAAGATGTGGAGAAGCATTTGAAAAGCCAAATTTCAAAAAGAGGAGGTCTGAGTTTGAAATGGACCTCGACGGTGAGAGGTGTGCCGGACCAAATTATTTGTCTCCCGAACGGGGACACTGTTTTCGTCGAGGTGAAAAAGCCAGACGGCCAGACGCGAAAATCCCAAGACAAAATGATTCGAACTTTGCAAGATTTGCATCAAACAGTTTTTGTCTGTTACACAAAAATGCAAGTAGACACACTGGTGAGAGACTTGGAAAGAATCGGGTGCTTTAACCGTGGAAGCTAAACTTCATGAGTACCAGGAGTATTCGAAAGACTGGATTCTGGATCATCCATACTGCGCCTTGTTCTTAGATATGGGCCTAGGGAAGTCTTTAACCACCTTGACTGCTATCGATGAATTGCTAAACACATTTGAAGTGATTGAAAATGTTTTGGTGATCGCGCCTTTGTCAGTAGCAGAAAAGACCTGGAGTGATGAAATCGAGAAGTGGGACCATTTGAACCACCTAACCTTTTCCAAAGTGTTAGGATCCAGACAACAAAGAATGGCGGCTTTAGACAAAAAGGCAGATGTCTATTTAATCAATCGGGAGAATGTGGAGTGGCTAGTTGATCACTACCGAAAAGATTGGCCGTTTCGAACCGTCATCATCGATGAGTCCTCCAGTTTCAAATCGCCATCAGCGAAACGATTCAAGGCTTTGCGGAAAGTCCGGCCAATGATTGAGCGGTTGGTAGAACTGACCGGGACACCATCGCCGAACAACCTAATGGACCTGTGGAGCCAGATTTATCTTTTGGATCAGGGTGAGCGATTAGGAAAAACGATCACTGCTTTTCGAAATCACTATTTCACCCCGGCCTCGCAAAACGGTCACATTGTTTATAGCTGGGCGCTACTTCCGGGAGCAGAAGAGGCAATCTACAAGAAAATCAGTGATATTTGTGTTTCGATGAAGGCCAAGGATTACTTGAATTTACCACCCCGTACCAACAACGTGATTGAGGTGGAGCTATCCAGTGCAGACTGGAAAAAATACAAAGAACTGGAACGGCATTATGTGTTGGAACTCGATGAGTCGGATGTGGTAGCTAGCAATGCCGCTACCCTTTCCAACAAATTGCTACAAATGGCGAATGGCTGTATCTACGACGAAAATGGAGAAGCAAAGCCAATCCACGAGAAAAAGCTAGACGCTTTGGAGCGAGTTATCGAAGAATCACAGGGGCAGCCAGTTTTAGTTTTTTACCAGTACAAGCACGACCTTAGTCGAATTCAAGAGCGATTCAAGCAAGCTAAAGTGTTAGATGTTTCTGCCGGCGACATCAAAAAGTGGAATGAGGGTAAGATTCCTGTACTTTTGGCCCACCCACAATCTGCCGGCCATGGGTTAAATCTTCAAGCAGGAGGGCACATCATTGTTTGGTTCGGGCTAACTTGGTCTTTGGAGTTTTACCAGCAAGCTAATGCCAGATTGGATCGTCAAGGACAGCAGAACCCTGTCATCGTTCATCATCTTGTCGCAAAAGGAACGATTGACGAAGATGTGATGAAGGCGCTAGAAACCAAAGAAGTAGGGCAAGAAGCTTTAATGGCAGCCGTCAAGGCACGAATTAACGAGTATCGGAGGTAGGAATATTGGCAAATGGGTTAACGAAGCATCAGCTAGAAATTATTGCAGAAGCAGTTTTAAAGCAGCAGAAGAAACAGGAAAAGAAAACTGAAACCGCCGAGAAAGACTGGCGATTGAGAAATACCAAATTACTTCTTCGCCATTACCGCTGGTTAAGTCTACACTGTGAGGAACTAGTGGAGGATCTCGACGAATACGAGGAAATTCTTTTTGAGCCGGAAGAATTAAACCTTAAAGCGCTTATGAAATACAAGGCGAAAACGAAAAAAATGATGGATTATTTTGATGCTACTTGGGGTTCCTATTATCAACATTGCAAGAATCGGGGAGCAATGGCCCAGCGCAGAGTTGATGTTTTGTACAAGCTTTATATATCAAAAGCTGATTTCAAAAAAGTTGAAATTGCTGAAATCTATGGGGTTGATGAGTCTACTATTCGCCGAGATGAGAGCAAGGCGACCAAAGAATTGTCTATCTTCCTTTTTGGAATTGATAGCCTTAACGATCTTGAAAATATTTTGTCCGCAGGTTGAATGCACAAACAGTGCCTTGAAACCGCCGATAAAAAGATTTAAGATGATATCGTGAAATAATTATGAGATGAGAAGGCATTCGCTTCGGCGGGTGCCTTTTTTATGCAGAAAGAAGGTGAATAGACGTGACAATGACCGCTAAACAGCAAATCTTTGCGGATGAATACCTAAAGGACCTCAACGGGACCAGAGCTTATAAAGCTGCTTATCCAAATGTGAAAAAAGATTCGGTGGCTTCTGCCAATGCGGTACGATTGCTAGGAAATGCTAAGGTTAAATCTTACATTGACGAACAGCTAGAAAAGATGCACAACGAACGAACTGCGGACGCCCAAGAAGTTTTGGAGTATTTGACCTCTGTTATGCGAGGACAGCAGAAGGAAGAAGTTTTACGTGGTGTCGGAATGGGGGAACAAACGAAAACGAATATCGAAGTTGGAGCAAAAGACCGCTTAAAGGCTGCGGAGCTGTTAGGTAAGCGCCATGCGCTATTCACCGATAAGGTAGACCTCCAAACTGGTGATATCGTGATTAAGGTTGGTGAATGGGATGAAGACGAGACCGAAGATTAATATCGTCCTTGAGTTCCCAAAGCCAGCTAAAGTTTTCAACAAACATATTTTTGATATTCGAGACGACTACACCCGCTTTACCGAGATTCACTATGGAGGTGCCAGCTCTGGCAAGTCTCACGGCGTAGTTCAAAAAGTTGTGATGAAGGCCTGTAAAAAATGGCGAAAGCCCCGTAAAGTTCTTTTCTTGCGGAAGGTTGGCCGGTCTATCCGCGACTCCATCTTTGCCGATGTGGTTGCCTGCTTAAGTGACTGGAACCTTTTAGACCGTTGCAAAGTAAACATGACGGACTTTCGTATTACTTTGCCAAACGGTGCGGAGTTTCTTTTCAAGGGTATGGATGACCCGGAGAAAATTAAATCCATCAAAGGAATTTCGGATGTTGTGATGGAAGAAGCCACAGAGTTCACGCTTGATGACTACACCCAGTTGACTTTACGGCTGCGGGATCGTGGGCATAAGTTTCGCCAAATATTTTTGATGTTTAACCCGGTTAGCAAATCGAACTGGGTTTATAAACAATTTTTTGCAGAAGGGGTCACCAACGATCCTAAGCGGATTCGAATCCATCACACCAGTTACAAGAACAATCGGTTTTTAGATAAAGAGAACCGCCAAACCATCGAAGAATTGGCAGACCGAAACCCGGCTTATTATCGAATTTATGCTTTGGGCGAATTTGCCACTTTGGATAAGTTGGTCTTTCCAAAATTTAAAACAGCATTACTCAACAAGGACAAGCTAAAAAGTTTGCCCTCTTTTTTTGGTCTTGACTTCGGCTATGTCAATGACCCGTCAGCCTTTGTCCATGTCAAGATTGATGAGGCGAATAAGAAGCTCTACATCCTCGAGGAATACGTCAAAAAACACATGCTGAATGATGAGATTGCCAAGGTAATTCAAGAATTAGGATATGGCAAAGAAGATATCTATGCCGATTCTGCCGAACAAAAAAGTAATGCCGAACTACGAGTAAAAGGTCTGAGTCGTGTCCACGATGTTAAGAAAGGTAAAGGCTCGATTCTATCGGGCTTACAGTTCATCCAGCAATACGAAATCATCATCGACGAGCGGTGCTTTAAAGTCATTGAAGAGTTCGAGAACTACACCTGGCAAAAAGACAAAAAAACAGGGGAGTATGTGAACATCCCCGTTGATGCATACAACCACACGATTGATGCGATTCGGTATGCGTTGAGTACCGCCATCTTTAACCTAAAACCAAAACCCGATACAGCAAAAAAACTGCAAGTTGCGAAACGCTTCTTCGGTTAGGAGGGAAACAATGGACAAAGTAAATGAATTTGAACACGGTGCGGATATCCAGTTAAATGGCCGAGATATTAACCACACGGCCTTTCCGATTGAAGCCAACCTGAATTACCGTTATCCCTCAGCAGACGAGCTGTTGAAGGATTTGGATACATTAGCAGGGATGATTCAAGATCACTATGAGAATCAGGTACCACGCTTGGCGGTGCTGGATGATTATTACAAAGCACGGAACACAACGATTACCAAAAATCGGCGCCGAAAGGAAAAAGGGAAAGCGGACCACCGCGCTGCACACAACTTTGGAAAAATTATTTGTACCTTTGATGTGGGCTACAATACTGGAAATCCAATCAAGGTAGAATTTTCTGGAGATGAAGCAAAGCAGGAGGCGGTTGAGGAGTTCAATCTCAATAATGATATTGACGGTCTTAACAGCGAATTGTGGCTCGATATTGACAAATACGGCCGAGCTTATGAAATTCACTACCGCGATGAAGATGATATCGATTATGTGGATCTCTCAAATGTGTTTGAAACTTTTGTAGTTTACGACACGACAATTAAGCGAGAACCAATCTTGGCGGTTCGCTACCCGAAAGCGCGATTTGGTCGAAATGCTGACAAAACGAGGGTCCTCCCCGTTGTATACACGGATAAGGAGATTATTACTTTCAAAGAAACCACCGTCGGGCAAATCAACCTGATTGAAGAAGACCGGGTTCCCCATTCATACAAAGCGGTGCCGGTGGTGGAACATGCCAGCAATCGTTTCAGAATGGGGCTGTACGAAGATGTGCTGTCCCAGATTGATTTATACGATGCAGGACAGTCAGACACAGCTAATTACATGACAGACCTGAACGATGCTTTACTGGTCATTAGTGGAGATATTGAAGCTTCCGGTTTAAATACCGACAATGCAATTAAGCAAAAAGATGCCAATATATTGTTATTGGAATCAGGCACAGACGTCAACGGGAATAAGACTTCCGTGACCGCCGGCTATATCTACAAGCAATATGATGTGACTGGTGTGGAAGCCTATAAAGATCGCACGAAAAAGGATATCTATGAAACGGCTATGGTGCCAAACCTCTCGGATGAAAAGTTTGCCAGCAATCAATCGGGCGAGGCGATGAAGTACAAGCTTTTTGGCTTTCAGCAGTTGACCTCGGTCAAACAGCGCCTTTTCAAAAAAGCATTGGTTCGGCGTTATCGCCTACTCTTTAACCTTAAATCAGAAATCAATGAGCTAGAGAATGCTGACTTGAAGGGGATGAAAGTTACCTTTACCCCGAACCTTCCGAAAGCAGTCCTGGAGGAGATGAAAGCATTAGTTGATTCTGGTGTGGAATTTAGCCAAGAAACTCTTTTAAGCCAAGCATCTTTTGTGGAAAGTGCACAGGAAGAGCTTGAAAAAATCAAAAAGGAAACCCCAACGCCAACCGTGCCGGATTATCAGTTTGAGAAAGGAGCGGATGAGGATGCCGAGAATTAATTTTGAATTAACGGGGGATGAAGTACGGGCTCTTGTTCGAGGAGAAACAATTTCTTTAGGAAAAGTTGGGGGATATCGAGAGATTACCATTACTTCTAAAGAGAAACGAGCCCGCTATAATCACACTGACCTTTTCACTGGTGAGCTATTAGGGGGCGGCAGTAGGATTTCTGTAACTAACCACCCTAATTGCGGATTGCCAAACTACTCGCAGGATAAATAGCCTATGAACTCACAAGAATATTGGCGAAAGCGAGAAGAAGAGTGGATTCTTCGACAGCTAACACAGGACCAAGACCAATCTAAGGCGATTGCTAAAAAGCTACAGGCCTCACTTGATGCGATCCAGAAAGAGATTGATGCCAACTGGGAGCGGTTTGCTGGACGGGAAGGTGTGACACTCTCCGAAGCCAAAAAGAAGGCTCTCAAGATGGATGTAGAGTCTTTTGCAAGAAAAGCGAAAGCCTATGTCGAAACCAAAGATTTTTCTTCAAAGGCCAACGACGAGCTTCGGCTTTACAACGTCACCATGAGAACCAATCGACTTGAGCTGTTGAAATCTCAAATTGGTCTTGAACTAATCGCCATGAGTGATGACCTTGATCAGTACATGGCTGAAACCCTCACAAAGTCTGGCGAAGAAGAAGCGATGAGGCAAGCCGGTATTTTGGGCGAAACTCTCAGCAAAGATTACAAAAAGACTGCGGAGGAGATTGCTAATGCTAGTTTTCAAGGCGCAACTTTTTCTCAACGAATCTGGGGCAACTCAGAAGTCCTCAAAGCCGAGTTAGACCGACTCCTTACAAAGTCATTGGTGCAAGGACGAAATCCACGAGAGATGGCAAGAGAGCTTCGTACGCTATTCGACAGAAGTCAGTATGAAGCAGAACGGTTGATGCGGACTGAAACAGCACGGGTCCAAATCTCAATGCAGATGCGGAGCTATTTGGATGCAGGAATTACTGAATATCAGTTTATTGCTGAGCCATCTGCTTGTCCTACCTGCGCCGCGTTGAACGACAAGATTTTCAAAGTGGAAGATTTTCTGGCGGGTAAAAATGCGCCACCGATGCATCCCCACTGTCGGTGCTCTACAGTGCCTTACTTTGACGAGGAGACACAGATCAATGGAGAGCGAATCCAATACGTTAATCCTATCTATAACGAACCAAGACCCGAAAAAGAAGATTTTGATGATCCAAATGACTGGTGGGAAGAGCGAGAAAAACGAAATGAGAGAATGTCCGGGCGAAAAGAATGGCTGAAAAAGGAAGCGGATCGTTTTTATGATATTCGATTGGAAAATGCAAAGAGTATTTCAGAATCGATTAAGAGTATCGAAAAAAACGGGATAGCAACGAAAGGTCTTGAGAATCTGGATCGAGTTGCTTTAGACTCAATCAGTAGAGGACTGGATGAAGTTAAAGCTAAGTACCCAGATTTCATTAAGTATCTTAATAACAAGGGGATGACATTTCAGGCTAATACGATTGGTGATAACTATGAGTTAATGGCGTATACTGGGTATACAATAGATATCAACGCAAGTCATTTTTCGAATAGAGATCAATATGTTAAAAACATCTTGGGAATGATTGAAAGCAATACAGAGTATTCCGGTAATAACTGGAATGCGCGGTCAAATGAATTTACTCATTTTATATGCCATGAGTTGGGGCATGCGTTCGATGATTACATCAGCTTTGAGAAAAACGGATACCATCGTTTTGAACTTTGGAAGCTGTTTGATGCAAAAAATGTTGAGGATTTGCCTTTCGTTTCCGATTATGGCACCACAAGTGCTGTCGAATGGTATGCCGAAACATTTGCTCAAAGCGTGGTAGGCGAGCAAACGGAAGTAACTAAAAAATTCCAAGAATTCGTTGCGGATCAACTTACAGGGGAGAAATAAACCATGACAATTATTTTAAAACCAGACTTTTTAAAAGACGATCGTGTTTACAAAGAAAATGGGAAATGGGTCTATGATGAAGATGCCCCATCGGATATCAAAAAGAAGGTTGACGAGTTTAACAAAAAGATCGAGAAGAACGGAAAAGAACCTTTAGTTTAGTCGGTCAGGTTAATTAAGGAGGAATCTTGATGGAAAAACAGAATAGCCGTTGGCAGCCGATGACTCTACGCGAAGTTGTCGGTCTTTTTTGCGTTACCCTTAAAGAAACCTCCAGACAGAAAGGAGAAGGTCCATGAACGTATTTAAAGTGAGTTTTAGCCACGCTTGGGACTGCTGGCATGACTTTACCTTCGTCACTTGTAGAAGCAAACGTGAAGCTATACAGAAAGCTTTAGAAGAAATTGACTTGCCAGAAATAGCAAATGAAAAAATTATCATCACCGTTACTGCTGAGGGAAGTCTAGGGAAGGTGAAACGAAAATGACGGAACAGTTTTTGTGTGGTCACTGTCGAAAGTTGACACCTTTCATCAAGAAAAAAGATGACTTGCTTGGTGGCGTTCAGCACACCTATGCCGAATGCGCCCACTGCGGACATCGGTACACTATCATGTACACCGACAAAGCAATTCGTCAGTTGATGATGAAACAGCGTCGAACTCGAAAGCCTGAACGAAAGCAGTTACTTGCTTTTGAGATTACTCAAGCAGCGAATGAGCTGAAAGCCAGGGTAGCAACTTCATGAAAACTTATATGTTGGTTTATTGGAAAGGTGTTAATGACGAGGAAGGATGTTTCGTTGAAGAGAAATGTTTAATCAGCGATGAGACACTGGCTTCTTTACTTTCGAATGAAACACCGAATTTTATAAAAGTAATTGTAGACGATGGAGAAGCGATGTTTTTCCCTACCACAAATATCAATTACATCAAAGAAGTATATGAAGCGGCGCCAGAGAGATTCTAGCACTGCTTTTTTATTTTGCCCTCTACTTTTCGGGGCGTTAAATATTGAACTGCTTCGGCTGACCGGCGTAACTGGTCCAATTTATCGGGTAACGGCGTAACCGTGGAGGATTACTCATGAAAAAACGTTTCTTAATGCCTTTGAATTTGCAATTTTTCGCCGAAGCAGGCGCTGACGGTGGCACTGACAATTCCGGACAAGATCAGGGCCAAAACGGGGCCGACAATGGCGGACAAGAACAAGGCAAAACATTTTCTCGTGATGAAGTAGCAAAAATGATCGCTGCTGAAAAGAGCAAGGCACGAACTGCTTGGGAAAAAGAGCAGGAAGCAAAAGAGGCAGAAGCCAAAAAACTAGCTAAGCTAAACGGTGAAGAAAAGCTTCAACATCAACTGGAGCAGAAAGAAGCCGAGATTGCCGAGCTAAAACGTAGCCAGGCTTTATCTGAAATGACCAAAGAAGCTTCTAAAATGTTAACAGAAGCAAGTCTTCCTCACGATGAGGAACTATTGGCTCTTATTGTTTCGGACGACGCAGAGGCTACTAAAAAGGCGGTTGGCATTGTCACTGCCTATGTTTCCAAAATCAAAAAAGAGTCCGCACGGCAGGAAGTTCCGAACGTAGGCGGCAAGTTCTCCACTGATAAGACCTTCAAGTCAACTGTGGCAGAACTAGCCAAGAAAAATCGAATTGTAAAATAGGGGGAAATAAACTATGAAAAAAGAACCATTGATGAAAATGCAGTTACAGTTTTTTGCGCAGACATGGAATCCAGATAATGTGACAGTCTATGAAACAAAAGAGGGAACTATTCCCGACAAGTACAACACGCTAATTTTGAATGAGGTAATGGAAAACTCTAAAATCATGCAATTAGCGAAATACGAAGAAATGGACGACAAAGAAAAGAAATTTGAATATTTCGCAGAAGGCCCGGGTGCTTACTGGGTTGGTGAAGGTGAAAAGATTCAAACTTCTAAACCTAAGTGGCTGCAAGCGACTATGGTAGCGAAGAAATTGGGGGTTATCATTCCAGTTTCTCGGGAATATTTGAATTATAAAATGTCCGATTTCTTTACGGTTATGCAACCAAAGATTGCAGAAGCTTTTTACAAAAAATTTGATGCTGCAGGTATTCTGAATGTCGGAAACCCATTTCCACAATCCGTGGAAGAATCCGTTGTTGCTGCAGGTAACGTAGTGGAAGGCGAATTGACTTACGATAATATCCTGACTTTAGAAGATCACATCGGGGAAAACGATTTTGAACCGAACGCCTTCATTTCTACTCGGAAAAATCGCACTGAATTGCGTGGCGCATCTAAGGTGGTTGGTAATACCACCGAATTGATTTATGACCGCGCCGCTAACACGATTGATGGTTTGCCAGTGGTGGATTTGAAAGCAATGGAAAAAGGTAATTTGTACGGTGGGGATTTTGATTACATGTTCTACGGGATTCCTTACAACATCAATTTCAAGATTTCCGAAGAAGCGCAATTGTCCACGCTAACCAATGAAGACGGAACGCCAATCAACCTGTATGAACAAGAATTGGTAGCTTTGCGTGCCACCATGGACGTGGCGTTGATGATCGTGAAGGACGAAGCTTTCGCGAAAATTCAACCTGCTACAGTACCGGAGGGATAAGACATGAAAAAATATACTGTTTTAAAACCATTTCGAGATACACACACGAAATTGATTCAAAAAGAAGGCACCGTGATTGAAGTATCAGAAGAGCGTGCTGCTGAAATCGTCAAAAATTTAGGCGAAGGGTTCATCAAAGAAGTTACTGCCGCTGAAGATGAGTTTCCGAAACATACTGGGGGCGGATATTATGAGTTGTCCAATGGTGAAAAGGTTAAAGGAAAAGACGTAGCGATCGAAGCAGAAAAAGCCTTGGCAGAGTAGGTGGGGCTATGGCGACTATCGCAGAAGACATCCAGACACTGCTAGGCGGGGAGAATGACAAGAAGCTAGAAGTTATCGAGAGGCGCACCACCGAACGCTTGAAATCAATTCTGGGACTTTCTGCTACCACGGAAGTTCCCGCTGAATTTGAATCGATTGTCTATGAAGTCACCCTTAAGCGATTTAACCGAATCGGAAATGAGGGGATGGCTTCGTATAGCCAAGAAGGCCTATCCATGACTTTCCCAGATTCCGACTTTGCCGAGTACGCGAACGAGCTTGAAACCTTTAAGCGGAAAGGTGAAGAGGAGCTGTATGGGCCGAAGAGAGGAGGCTTCCGTTTCCTATGAGATACGACACTGAAATATTGTTTATCAAAGATGGGTCCAGCTCTCACTATGACCCGGATTTAGGTGAATGGGTTGAGGATGAACCAATCGTGACAGCCACTACCGCCAACGTCACAGACCTAGGGACGGATAGAAGTGTGACACTATTCGGCAGTATCAAACAAGGAGCAAAGGTCATTCGGACTCAGTCTCTTTTTTTGATTCCAGATTGGGACATCATTGATATTGGCGATAAGAGCTATCAGCTCACGACTGCCAGACAGCCACTTGACCGAAATAGCCTAATTGTGGAAGAGGTGTCCGTTCATGGCCAAGGGGATTAGTATCCGGGGTATCAAAGAGTTGGAAGCTAAACTAAAGCAGAATGGCACTTTGAATGCGGTGAAAAAGATTGTCAAAACGAACGGGGCGGAGCTGAATCGGAAAGCGAGCAGAAAAGCGCCTGTGGATACAGGCTTTCTTCGGCGTTCAATCATCTTTGCTTTAGCCGATGGCGGCCTGACAGCTACTTCTACAGCTACCGCTCATTATGCGCCATATCTTGAATACGGCACCCGCTTTATGAGCGCACAACCTTTCATGTATCCGGCATACCTGGAGCAGAAAGCAAAATTTTTGGAAGACTTAGGGAGGCTGACCAAATGATTAAAACACGAGATCAGTCTCTTTTTGATGAGATGTTCAAGCGGTGTCTAGCCTTAGGATATGCCACTTACGACTACAAGCCGATGAACGAAGTCGGCTATCCTTTTGTGGAGTTTGAAGGGACTGAGACGATCCATAGTCCTAATAAGACAGCGATTAAAGGTTCTGTCTCCATCATCATTTCAGTATGGGGATTGCAGAAAAAGCGGAAGCTGGTGTCAGATATGGCATCTGCTATTTTTAATGCCGGGCTTCGTTTGAAAGCCACAGAAGGCTATCACTGGGGCTTGAATATCCAAGGTAGCACCATCTCCATGAGAGACGATACCAGCACCAATACGCCACTAAAAAGGGCGATTATCACCTTAGAATTTAGAAATCTTTAGGAGGAATCACTATGGCAGAACTAACAGCAGTACAGGGGATTGACGTAATCCTACTGTTCCGCATTTTGAAAGAAGCGACGGAGAATCCAGCAACCAAACTGGCTTTCCAGACCGAACACGAACTAACTGAATCCTCGGATACTGAGTCCACGGCTACCAAAGACGGCCCAGTGAACGGAAATGGGACTTCTGAAACAGAAATCAGCTGTACCTCTATTTTGGCCCGTAACGATGAAATGGTGAAAAAACTTCGTCAAGCGCGACGGGATGGCGACATCATTGAAGTTTGGGAAGTAGATGTACAGGACAAAGATGTTGAAGGAAAATATGGCGCCACTTATTTCCGTGGTAAGGTTTCTGAGTTTAGCAAGAAACCCGCAGCAGAAGGTCTGACCGAAGTTTCTTTAACGTTTAAGATTGACGGTGAAGGCCAAGACGGCCGGGCTACCCTAACAGCTGACCAAGAAGAAGTTGTCCAATATCAATTTGAAGATACGACTGTTGCGCCACCTGAAGGCTAACGGAGAGGGGAAACCCTCTCTTTTTATTTTGACTTGGAGGAGAAAAACGAATGAAAATCACGATTAATGGAACAGGCTACACACCTTATTTTGGCTTAGATTTTATTGAAAACTTAGATAACAGCAATATTGTGCAGTACAACGGCTCTGAGATTACGGTAGGAACAACCATGGTCATTGGTTTATTAGCTGATACTCGGAATCCTAAGTATTTAGTGCCAATCATCAAAGCAGCTCTGTGCACCGAAGACACCATTCCGACTGATGTTGACCTCAAGAAATGGGTTGAAGGGCAAGAAAACATCAAGAATACGGTAGACGCTTTTTTATTGAATTTGCAAAAAGTCAACCTGTTGCAAGAGATGGTGAACTGGAAATCCGTGAAGATCCAGAACAAGGAAGCCTTGAAGATGTACCTCAGCTAACCATTGAGGGAATGCGCCTGGAGCTTATCCGCCACTATCCTCATTTGACGGACGAAAAGGAACTAGGGCGGATAACACTTCGGCACTACCAACGCCTCATGAAAGCTTCTAACTTACGAGCTCTGGACCGAGAGTATGAAATCCATCTGTTAGCTTGGAAAAATCGTGAAATCGAAGCGGTCAAAGGCAAGCATTACGTCTACTCGGATTTCCGTAAATTCATGGATTATCGAAAGCAAGAAGCACTATTGCTAGGCCGAACTCCTCCGAAATCAAAATCTGGCAACAAGCTCATGTATTTAATGGCGAAAGCAAATCAGACGAAAAGGGAGGGAGGATAATTGGCAGAATCATATTCGGTTGAGGCACTGCTCTCAGCCAAAGACAATGGCTTCACAAACACGATGAATTCGGCAGTGAAAGACTTAAGCAATCTGACTGGTGAAACGAAAACAGCAAACAAATCCGTGGCTTCAATGGCAATTGGATTCGCAGCTGTCCAAGTTGGTGCCAAGGTCTTCGGAGTTTTAGCCAATTCTATGGACGCGGCGATTAGTCGTTTTGACACAATGGAACGATACCCGAAAGTCATGTCCGCTTTAGGGTACTCCACAGATGAATCCACGATATCCGTCAACAAGCTGTCACAAGGGATTGATGGGTTACCGACCAAACTAGACGATGTGGTTTCCACAGCTCAGAGGATGACCGCCATCACTGGAAATTTGGATAAATCCACGGATGCCACAATTGCTTTGAACAATGCCATGTTGGCCTCTGGAGCGTCTACGGCAGACGCAGAACGTGGTCTGCAACAGTATGTCCAAATGCTCTCTACTGGTGTGGTGGACTTGGAGAGCTGGAAAACCCTCCAGGAAACCATGCCTATCGGACTCCAAAAGACTGCTGAGGCCATGGGCTTTGTCGGTGAGACCGCTCAGCGCGATCTGTACGCAGCGCTAAAAGATGGCGACGTAACCTTCCGTGAGTTCCAGAATCAAATCATTGACCTCGGAACCGGTACTGGCGAACTGGCAGAACTGGCCCGAGTCAACTCAGAAGGGATTGCCACCAGCTTTGGGAACTTGAAAAATGCTGCTTCTAAAGGCTTGGCCACGGTGGTGACATCATTCGACACGCTATCCAAAAAGGTGACAGGGAAGAACATCGCCAAAAACTTGGATAGTCTAAAAGGTGTAGTCAATACAACTTTCAAAGTAATTGGCACATCCATCGAGGCTACCACGCCGTTGTTTGAATTAGCTGCAGACGGTATTAAGCTAGTCACCGACCAAGGGGATATTTTGATTCCAGTGCTTGGTGGAGTTGCAGCAGGGTTCGCTGCATGGAAAGCTATCTCGACTGTGAACTCTATTATCGCCAAGACGGATAGCCTCATGATTTTGGCTGGGCTATCTGGTGAGAAGTTGACCATTACTACCACTCGGCATATGGCAGCTCAAATAGCGGATACGACTGCAACGAAAGCGGATATAGCTGCTAAAGGAGCACAGAACGGGATGATTACCATTAGTTCTGCGGTGATTGGTGTGCTAACTGGTAGTATTTCTGCTTCCACTGTTGCGACTACTTTAATGACTGCTGCGACAACTGCTTTTAGTACCGCTCTAAAAATTGCGACTGGTCCAATTGGTTGGGTTGTAGCCGGTGTGGGTGCATTAGTAGCTGGAGGAGTGGCGCTATTTAAATGGCTGAACAAGGAAACAGATGCCTCTAAAAAGCTTAACAAGGAGCAATCCGCGCTGTCTGAAAGCACCAAAACATTGACGGATAATACGCAAAACAACGTCAAAAAGCGTAAAGAAGAGTTGTCCACCATTGAAACCAACAGCGCGGCCTACCAAGACCTAGGAGACCAAATCACAACTTTGGCAGCTAAAGAAAAACTGTCCAAAGATGAGAAAAAACTATTGAAGGATTCCGTGGAACAGTTGAACGGTTCCGTTGCTGGATTGAATCTCCAATACGACGAAGAAGGCAAGATGCTCTCTATGTCCACAGAGCAACTAAAAGCCCGTATTGAAGCCCAAAAGAATCAGGAGACAGCGAACCAAGCCCAAGAAGACTTGCTAACTATCCTCAAAGAACAGCATGAGGTAGAAGCACAGCTTTCTGAAACTACCGCGCTTCGGGATGAGTGGAACAAGAAGCTCGAAGAAGGCACGGTCAAAGGTAAAGAGCACAAAGAGGCCATGAAGGAGCTCGACGATCAGGAGAAAACTCTGACCGAGACCCAGAAAGCCCTAAGTGCTGAACACCAAAACACTCAGGCTGTTTTGACCGAGGCCAACGCGGCCGTGACAGAAGCAGTCGAGAATGGCACTATGCGCCAAGTCGTGTCTTACCAAACTTTGACTGATGCCCAGAAAACGGCTGTGGACGGTATGAAGGCGAAATGGCAAGAATACCAAGAGGCCGCCACCAATATGTTTGATACCTTGTCAGACAAACAGGAAATGTCTGTCGGCGAGATGCAAGCCAATCTGGAAGAAAATCAACGCGTTATCAGTACATGGGCAGACAATATCGCCACACTTGCTAGTCGAGGCGTGGATGAAGGATTGCTTGCCAAGTTACGAGATGCGGGTCCAGAATCGGCCGGCTATGTTGCAGCAATGGTTTCAGCTTCGGACACCGAGTTGCAAAATCTTAGCAGTACTTATGCCAAGGGTGGAGAAACAGCCACTTCGGCCTTTAAGACGGCTTGGGATACTGGCGCACAGGGAATTGACGAGAAAGTAACTTCCATGGTCTTTTCTGCCGAAGAATCGTTAACCACGGCTATCCAAACCGCTGACTTTAAGACTTTAGGTGAAATGGTACCAAAAGGTGCAGCGGAAGGTGTGGAAGCTGGCTCTAAAGATGTTGCAACGGCTGCGGGTGATATGGCCAAAGGGGCAGATGAGGCTTTTGCCAGTGAAGCAGATATTCATAGCCCTTCACGAGTTTTTCATGAACACGGTACTAATATTGCAAGAGGCGCCGAAAAAGGTATCAAAGAAGGCGAGTCCGCTGTTACAAGTGCCGTTCGCTCGATGGCATCAAAATTACCGAACGAGATGAACAGTTTACCAAGCTCTTTCCGTTCCTCAGGGGTTAATGCGATGCAGGGGTTGGCAGATGGAATCTATGCCGGTAGCGGTTCTGCTTTAAGCGCGGCTCGGTCTATTGCTAATCAAGTCGCTGCTACCATCAACAAGGCGTTAGACATCCATAGTCCATCGCGAGTCACCAGAGAGTCCGGAGAAAACACCACGGACGGCCTAGCTTTGGGGATGATGGACAGAATCCGGTATGTCGTTTCATCCGCCAAAAAGGTGGCCAGAACTGCTGCTGAAAATATGCAGATACGAAGCCAGCAATCCTTTGATTTTGCAATTGCTGGTGGGGGCTATACCGCACAATCTATGAGTCAGGTAAAATCGTTCGAGATGCAGGTAGACAATCGTCCTATCTATGTAACGTTGCCGGATGGCCGGATTTTGGCGGAGGCGACAGTTCCATATATGGGAACGTTGCTTGAGAAAGAGACGGATAAGGCCGCGGGTCGGTCTGGAAGAAGGAGGGTGAAATGATGCTGTATGAATTCGTAGACACGAATGCTGTCGGAGGCACATCTTTGCCCTCCGAAGCGATGAACTTTAACGGAAACTTTTTGGAAGACTTGATTCCCGGCTATCGAACTTTATCTGTCAGCGGCCGGGAAACATTGTCCACGGAGATTAATTATTTTAAGCTAAACAGACTTCCGGGAATGTATATTTCTGGGACGACTCTTCCAGAAAGAATCATCACTGTCAGATATCAGCTAAAAGCTCATTCGGCAAGGGAGTTCATGCTGAAATACCGAGAGTTGATGGCGGTATTAAATAATAGAAGCCCAGAAGGTTATCCTATCGAAAATGTTAGTTTTTCTTTTGCGGATGAACCCGACGTTTCCTATTTTGGAATGCTTGGTGATATTGAACCGCCCCCTGAAGGACAGCTTTGCGTAGTCTCTACTTTCCAGCTTTATTGTAGTGATCCTTTTAAACGGGCAGAATCTACCGCCTACGACCCAGCGAAACCGTTGAAATATGATGTAGGGAATCCATACGGCTCCAAATCCTACCCAAATACACGGTCGTTTAAATGGATTTACAGCCGGCACTATTCTGGTTTGGAAAACTACTCAAGTCTGAATGCGGATATCAAAATTA
>NZ_JBCOJC010000015.1:0-51839 GCF_040925905.1 Enterococcus sp. 2201sp1_2201st1_C11_2201SCRN_220225 | reverse complement strand
ATTGGCAGCCTTTCACGCCGTTTGGTGCTAAAGGAATTTTTGATGGGGCAGCGTTAGTTTTCTTTGCCTTTTTAGGCTTCGATGCGGTTTCCATGGCTGCTGAAGAAGTAAAAAATCCTCAGCGAGATGTACCCCGGGGGATTATCGGTTCCATTGCCATCGCTACCGTGCTTTATATTGTGGTGACGTTAATCATGTCGGGAATCGTCCCTTACGAAAAATTAAACGTCACCGATCCTGTGGCCTTTGCCATGCGGTACGTAGGTCATGATTTTCTCGGTAGTGTGATTGCCATTGGGGCGATTTTAACCTTGCTGACAGTGACGATTTCTATGATGTATTCCTTAGCGCGGCTGCTTTACACTATGAGTAAAGACGGCCTGTTGCCTCGCTTTATGCAAGAGATTGATCCTAAACATCGAACTCCCAAAAAAGCGACCTTTGTAGCCGGTGTGGTTTCATTATTTTTTGCTGCAGCTTTTCCTTTAGAAATTTTAGCAGAATTGACCAATATTGTGGCGTTGTCTTATTTGGCGCTAATGGGCTTGGGCTTGTTGAAACTGCGAAAAACCATGGGCCCACCTCGAAAAGGGGAATTCAAAGTACCTTTTGTGCCTGTTTTACCATTGCTGTCTGTGGCTAGTTGTGTTTTTTTAATGTTGCAGCTTCAGGGGATTACCTGGATTGTCTTTGGTATTACCGTCTTAATCGGTTTATTGATTTATGTTTTTTACGGGTATCAGCACAGTGCTTTAAATCAAAAATAAAGAAACGACAATCTTCTTCATGGTTGAAGAAGATTGTCGTTTTTTATTTACGCTCTTTAACAACTAGTGTTGGTAAAGAGCCAATTTTATCATAGCAGAAAAACAGCTAAAATAAGCAATGCAAATTAAAAGAAGTCCAAAAAAGACGAGTGTTCGTCTTTCATGGACTTCTGTCTTAAACATAAGGTCGAATATTTAAACTAACTTGGCCTTTTTCCCACAGCTCTTGAGGCGTAAAATGATTATTTTCATCAAAAGTAATCGAGCCATCTGTTTCAATTGTCACCGGTTCGGGCAGGTTTTTTAAGGGATTAATTCTGATTTTAGTAGGTGGATCCACTTTTATTTTAAGGTAGCGTTCCACCTGATTGTCAAATCGAACTTTCAAAATGCCGGATGTATATTCTGCCTTGATAGCTTTCGGGACGCTTTTTTGATTTCGTTCTTTTTCCATGCCCCATCCCCCCCCTGATGGAAAAGTCAGTTTAGCGTTTTGGACCGGTTGTCATTTCTAACAGTTTGTTCTTCAAATCTTCTTCCATGTTGCCTAATTCGATTTCGGCAGCTCGGCGTTTTTCCTTACCTTCTTGTTGGATGCGCAAGGTTTCTTGGATGGTTTCTACCAAGTCGTTTTGCGTTTTTTGCAAGGTTTCAATATCCACAATGCCTCGTTCGTTTTCTTTAGCTGTTTCAATGGCAGAAACTTTTAGCATTTCAGAGTTTTTCTTCAATAAGTCATTAGTGGTTTCAGAAACTTGCCGTTGTGCCGTTACCGCATCTTTTTGACGAAGGAGGGTTAAGGCAATCACCACTTGGTTTTTCCACAATGGAATGGCGGTGTTAATAGATGCTTGGATTTTTTCAGCTAAGGCTTGGTTGGTATTTTGAATCAAGCGAATTTGGGGCGCTTGTTGGATGGTGATTTGGCGAGCAAGGCGCAAATCATGGGTCCGTTTGTCTAAGCGATCCAAAAACTGGCTGTAGTCATTGACGATTTGAACATCCATTTGATCGCCACTGGCTTGGGCTTTTGCCATTGCTTCGGGGATGATGGTAGTTTTTAATTCTTCTGCTTTTAATTCCCCGGCGGCAATATAGATATTCAACGCTTCAAAGTAGTCTTTGTTTTTATGGTAAAGCTGTTCAAGCATTAAGTTGTCTTTTAAGAGGCCATTTTTTTCTTTGTCCAGTTTAACGGCGATTTTATCGATTTGGGCCCCAATTTTTTGGTATTTAGCAGTGATTTCATAAATGGATTGTTTCACTTTGCCAAACATCCGTTTAAATAAACTGCCTTCTCCTGCCCGTAAATCATCTGGATTGGCTTCGTTTAAGCGATACATCAGCTCGGTTAAGCTATCGCCTACAGGACCGATATCATTGGCCTGTACATGATTTAACATGGACTGGGAAAACTCGCTTAATTTTTGTTGGGCCACGGCGCCATAAGTGATGACTCCTTGTTGGTCGGTAACATCGATTTTTTCGGCTAATTCTTTGGCTTGTTCTTGTCGCTCCGGTGGCAGTTTGTCCACTAATCGATCGGCTTGTTGCTGCTCTTTTAGCGCATTGATTTCATTTTGTTGGGTTTCAGTTAAGGCGCCCACCGGTGTAGAAAAAGGGGTACCTAGTAAGTCTTCTAATGCAGAATCCACATTTTGCTGAGGTCGATTGTTTTCAGTCATGGTTATTCCTCCCGTTTGTTTCGAAAAAAATCTAGCGTCACCGCTAGATTTTTTCGGCTGTACTATTTATATTATCCCGTTTTAGGCTTTGTTTGGCAATGGAAAGCTCCACATCCATCTCTTCAAAATCATCCGCCACAAACTGTTGGTAGTCTTGGGCGATTAAAGAGGCCATTTGATCGATAATTTGAGCACTTTCTTCAATTTTTTCATAAGTTTCGCGACTCTTGATTTCATGGTCATTGATTTCGATAAATTTATCGGTTAAATCCACCATGTTCGGTAAGTGAGTGTAGAGAAAGTGATTGGCGCAATGGAGCTTTTGTGGTTCTTTCACCAATTCCTTAAACAGTGCTTTTGCTGCTCGCAA
Organism: Enterococcus sp. 2201sp1_2201st1_C11_2201SCRN_220225; assembly: GCF_040925905.1. Classification (NCBI taxonomy): domain Bacteria; kingdom Bacillati; phylum Bacillota; class Bacilli; order Lactobacillales; family Enterococcaceae; genus Enterococcus; species Enterococcus sp. 2201sp1_2201st1_C11_2201SCRN_220225. The sequence continues at coordinate 49,017 of NZ_JBCOJC010000015.1, read as the reverse complement.
TGTATCTCGCCGTAAGTCAATGGCTTTTAACTTGGCATTTTTGTTAATATTTTTTTGTAATTGCTCGATTTGTTCTTTGGCCATGCCCATGGTATCCCGGAAATATTCAATTTCACTTTGGCTCATGCCGGTATTGCGGTAATGCTCTTCTCGTTCCTTGGACAACAGAGGTAAGCCTTGCTTAGTAGTGCCTTTTTTTGCATTTCCCTTTAAGCCGGTGACTACGAGAAAAATGCCAAAAGCGACTAGCAAGAGCGGGAAAAGACTGAAATCGGAGTTGGCGGCACCGATGAACAGTCCCAGTACGATTAGTCCTCCAATCGTGGTCAGGATGATTTTTTTCATAAGTTTATCCTCCTAAAAGTAGGTAAGTGAAGTAAATTAGTAAGTATCTTAAATGCCGGGCAAAGGACCCGGGAGATGTCTACGAAACCATTTTAGCACGCAGGCTAGGCAAAAAAAATCAGACTAAGGGTTGATTTTTTTAATTTAGGAAAAACATAAGGTTCTCAAGGGATTTTTAACTCCCCCAATTTTAGAAAACGTGTATACTACTAGTAAGTAACGACGTGTGAATTGAAAGTCGTGAGAATCTAAAATGAAAGTGGGAGAGAAATGCTTTCTTTTGAAAACTTTGAAGAAAAAACCATTAAACGAGAAATGCTCTTTCAAGGAAAAATTATTGAAGTCGCTTTAGACGAAGTAGCTTTGCCTAATGGAGGAGTGGCGAAACGGGAATTGGTCTTCCATCCTGGCGGGGTGGGAATTGTGGCGATTACCCCAGAGGATAAGATGCTTTTTGTCCGTCAATTCCGCAAACCTTTAGAGCGAGTGATTTTAGAGATTCCAGCAGGGAAAATCGACCCTGGTGAAGGAGATCGTCCAGAAGTCACCGGAGCTCGAGAGTTAGAAGAGGAAACGGGTTACCGTCCTGAAAAGATGACGCATTTGGATTCTATGTATTTGTCGCCGGGCTTTGCCAATGAAATGCTTCATTTGTATTTGGCAGAAGGGCTGGTCAAAGTGGAAAATCCCAAGCCCATGGATGAAGATGAAGTGATTGAAGTCTATGAATTGACTTTAGAAGAAGCCCAAGAAGCCCTAGCCAAAGGAGAAATCTGTGATGCGAAGACGATTTATGCTTTGCAATACTGGCAGTTGGCTTTAAAGAAAGGACGGGAAGACCATGGCTAGAAAACCCTTAGTGACCCGCAGCTCCTTGCGTCAGCATCGCCAAGGGCAAGAAAGTCAGAACACCGAAACACCCCCAGTGAGAAATGTGACACGGATTCCCAATAAAGCTCGCTTAACTCAAAAACAGCCTTTGACACAAGAAGTAGTCCCAGAAAGGGAAGAAAAAAAGGTCAAAAAGAATTTTTGCCGGAAAGAAAAGACGGTAAAGCCTTTGACAAAATCCCGTAGTGTGGAAAATCAAAAATCTCGGGAGTTAAACGGCTTTTTAATGGGTTCCATTGTAGTGGTTTCCTTATTGATTGTGGTAGTGATGTTGGCTACTTTCTTCCTTTAAAAATAATAATTGAATTTGAACGGACAGGAGATAGTAAAATGAAAATTGGAATTATCGGCGCTATGGATCAAGAAATTAAAGTCTTGAAAGAAAATCTAGACCATCCCGTTTCTTGGGAGCGGGCCAACGCCTTGTTTATCTCAGGAGGAATTGGCGCTCATGAAGTGATTTTAGTCCGCTCTGGTATCGGTAAAGTGGCGGCTAGCACCATTACCAGCTTATTGATTCAAAAATATGGGGTTAATATGGTGATTAACACCGGTTCAGCCGGTGGTATTGGTGCCGGCCTAAAAGTTGGCGATATCGTGCTTTCAGATAAACTGGCTTATTTTGATGTGGATGTGACAGGCTTTGGCTACCAATATGGTCAGCTGCCAGCGGGAATGCCGTTATACTTTGAAGCTAGTCGTTATTTGCTTAGCGAAATGGAAAAAGCCGCCGCTGCTACTAATCATAATGTGCATAAAGGGCTGATCGTCACAGGGGATACTTTTGTCAACAGCCCTGAAAAAGTAAAAGAAATCTTGCACCATTTCCCAGATGCTTTAGCCAATGAAATGGAAGGAGCTGCCGTGGCTCAAACGGCCATGTTGTTCCAAATTCCTTTCTTAGTGGTACGGGCCATCAGTGATACTGCTGACCACGAAGCTGCCCAAACCTTTGATGAATTTATCGATGAAGCAGGAAAACGTTCTGCTCAAATGGTCTTAGAATTTGTCACTCATCTTGTCTAAAACGCCCAATAAAAATCAGAAAAGAGGAATAACCGATGAAAGCCTTGATTTCCATTGATTACACCTATGATTTTGTCGCTACGGATGGTAAATTAACTACTGGAGCAGCCGGCCAAGCCATTGAAACGGAGTTAGTCGCATTGACCAAAGAATTTATTACAGCAGGAGAATACGTGGTTTTTGCCATTGATGCCCATGATCCTAATGATCGCTATCATCCTGAAAATAAACTTTTTCCCGCTCACAATGTGATTGGTACCAAGGGCCGTGACCTTTACGGTAGTCTCGCCACTTTGTATCAAGAAAATGAACAAGCGGAAAATGTTTACTGGATTGACAAGCGCCATTACTCCGCTTTTAGTGGCACGGATTTGGATATTCGCTTGCGAGAGCGAGGCATTAAGGAGTTGTACTTAACGGGAGTCTGTACCGATATTTGTGTCTTACACACAGCAGTAGATGCCTATAATTTAGGTTATCAGCTGGTGATTCCCGAAAAATGTGTGGCTAGCTTTGATGAAGCGGGACATGAGTGGGCGTTACGTCATTTTCAAAATACATTAGGGGCGAGAATGATTTAGTCTCACAAAGACCTTCAGTTGCGGCTGGAGGTCTTTTTTTGTCATTGAGTTGATCATTCAGGCATAAAAAAAACTCGCCGCTGGTCAGGCGGCGAGAGGGAGGAGAAAATGAAAAAGTGTTAGGGTTGTTTGTTGGTATGTATATAGAATAGCCAAGAAATTTGAAGATTTTGTGATGGGAAAAAGCCAAAAGTGTAAAGAAATTCTCAGGAAAAAGATACGGTGTCTGAGTAATGCTGAAATAAAAAAGAGCCTGCCAGTTGGAGGCTGGCAGGCAAGGAGTTAAAAAATGAAAAAGTGTTAGGGTTGTTTGTTGGTATGAATATACTATAGCCAGAAAATGTGAAGGATATATGAACAAAAGGTAACCATCTGTATAAGATTACACAGTTAGAATTAGCTGTTTTTCTGGCGGACTAAATTATTTAAAGTTTGGAAGAGAGCGATGGATTGAGGATCGCTCCCGGTATGATCCCAGAAAAAGACCTTGGCATCAGGAAATTGGCGAGTGAGAATCAGTGAAGAGGTAATCACCAAATCGTATTCTGGCAAATGCTCACTATTAAAGGTTTCCCAAGTCGCGTATTTCAAGTCTGCCAAAAAGCGTTGCAAGTTGGTAATCAACAAATAGTTGTGTTCTAAGGCAATGCCGACATTTACCTTGGTGGCGACTTTTTTCCAATCAAAGAAAGGCTCCAAAATTTCGGTAAAGGAGCTGGCGATTAAGGGAATCGTTTCTGGCGTTAAGAAGGACTGATAGTCAGCCCGATTGCTAATTTCCGTTAAAAATTCCTGCCCACTTTTCCGGAGTTCTCGTAAACTTTGCAAAGGAGCTTGTTCTCGCCCTAGAATATGTGGAATATTAGGGAAAGGATGTTTAATTGTGTAAAAGCCAAAGCCGATGTTTAGCAAGTTTCCTAAAATCGTAGGTTGATCCAACACTTCTTCGTATCCTTGGAAAAAGTGTTCTTTGGCCCAAGCTAAATAGTCTTGGGCTAATAGATATACCGGGTTTGGTCTTTCAGCAAAATCCTGTAAAGTGTGAAGCAATGCCGGATCGTCAGCAATGGTGTAAAAAGGAATCATATGAGACAGAAAATAGCCGAAATAAGTCTCTAATCGTTTCTGGCGAGAGTTCAACTCAAAGTGATCCCAGTCGTCTAAAATATCAGGATCGTAATAAGGATTGTCCTTTATTAAGAAAGTATAGGCCTTATCGAAGCGTACATAATTGCCTTTTTTTATGCGCAAGTAAGAAACGGCGGCTAAAAACTTTAATTCGTGGCGCCCGATATAGGTTCTGGCTAGAGGAAAGTGGGGAGCAAAACGATCCACCAATTCTTCAGCGATTCTTTCCTCCATAGCAGGAAATGGCCAGACTACTCCTTTTACCCCTAGCCAAGTAATATTAAAGAGAGCCAGGCGAATCAAGCGTTCATCCCCAGCCATGCCGGCTTCGGTATAAGTAAAGCGCAAGTTGAATTGCTTTAAGTAACGTTTTAAGTTTTCGATTTTGCGAGAAACAGTGGAGCGGCTGGAATTGTAGCGAATGCAAAAATCATCAATCGTGGGATGCTCTTCGTTTAAGAAATACAAAACAAATTGAAACGGCACTGAAGATTTCAGCAAATGATAACGGTAGTCATCAATGGTGCAAGAAAGATTTTGACTGTTGATTTTTCCAGCACGCAACAAAATAGACTGATGTTCAGGGTTTAGTTGGGCTAATTCCCGGTCGATTTCAGTCAAGTCAATAACAGTTTGTTGATAATTCAGATTCATTTCTGAAGCAATTTGGGCAATCGGATAACTAGGACTTGCCAAGTACATAATTTTTTTAAATAGTTGATATTTTAATAAAGTAGACGAATCCATGAGTAATTCTTCATAATGCATAAAAACAGCCTCCAATCCAGTCCTCGTCTTCCTTATTGTATCGTTTTTTGTAAAAACTGTCAGTTGATAACATCCTTTATCAAAAGTGACTGGGCAATGTTCAAGTGCGTTACAATGGGATTTTGCTCTCAAGACATAAAAAAGGCGCCTCAATCAGAAGCGCCTAAGTTTCGTTTATGCAGTTTTTTTGAATACACTCCAAACAAGGCCTAGAATAAAGCCCACTGAAGCCGGTAAAATCCAACCCATGCCGATAGCAAAGAAAGGTAAATAATTTTCTGCTAGTCCCAATAAATTTTGCACCAGGGAAGTGTCACGAATAATCGCCGGGCTGGCATTTAGTCCGTCAAAAATGGCCGCAATCAAAGTGAAAAAGGTAGTCATGCGATAGACGCTAGCTCGTTGTTTGAATAAAGGACCAAACAATGCCAATAAAATCAAAGTAATGGCTAAAGGATAAACAAACATTAAAACTGGTGTGGAAAATTCAATGATTTTGGTCAAACCTATATTGGCAAATAAGCAAGGTAAAATGCTGGCGATTGCCACAAACAAAGAATAGCTACGGCGGGGAAATAACTCCACGAAGGTTTCTGCAAAAGCGCTAATCAAGCCAATAGCCGTTTTTAAACACGCGATAATCACGATTAAAGCCAATAAGAGACTGCCAGCAGTGCCTAAGTAGTGCTTGGCAATTTGGGCTAGGGCAATGCCACCATTTTCACTTAAATCAAAACGCCCTAAACTCATGGTGCCCATAAAGGCAAGTAAAGAATAGATGATTCCCATCAGTAAGATACTGATAAAGCCAGATTTAACTGTATCAATCGCTAAGGTTGCCGGTTTTTGCACGCCCATGCCTTTTAGCGTATTGATGATAATAATCCCAAAGGCTAAAGAAGCCAAAGCATCTAAAGTATTGTAGCCTTGGGTAAAGCCAGTGATAAAGACGTCTTGCTGATAAGCGGGCTGAACAGTAGCCCCGCTAATGCTTCCCAGTGGTTTGAAAAAAGCAAAGGCTAAGAGTACACCTAGTAATACGAGAAAGACGGGATTTAAAAACTTGCCCACATACACCAAGAGTTTCGAAGGCTTTCGGGAAAAAGCCCAAGCAGCCACAAAGAATAAGAGACTGAATAAGGCCAAAAAGAGGGGATGATTTTCCTTTGGTAAAAAAGGTGCCAGACCAATTTCAAAAGAAGTGGTAGCCAGCCGAGGCAGTGCGAAGAAGGGCCCAATAACTAAATACAAAAGGACGGTAAAAATCAGCGCATAAGTCTTATGAATGCGGGTGGCTAAATCATAGAGACCGTTACTGCGAGAGACACCAATGGCTATCACCCCTAAAAAAGGCAAGCCAATGCCGGTTACTAAAAAGCCTAAATTAGCCATAAACACATTACTGCCAGCTTCTTGCCCCATGTGCACAGGGAAAATTAAATTACCTGCACCGAAAAATAAGCCAAAGAGCATGGAGCCAACAAATAAATAATCACTAAAGCGTAATTTTTTTTCCATAGAGAACTCCTTATAAGGGGATTTTAAGTAAAGAATCTATAACAAAATAACAGATACAAAAGCAGATGACAATCATTTTTGACCAGTAAAAGCAAAAATTAGCGACAAAATCAAAAAGCAAGGATTCCCTCTTAAGGAAAATCCTTGCCCATTTACTACTTAAGTTTTACGTTACTCGCTTTCCAACACCCGGTGCAAAAATTCTTTGGTCCGGGCTTCTTTTGGTGCCCCGAAGATTTCTTCTGGGCTGCCTTCTTCGGCGATAACGCCTTTGTCCATGAAAATCACTCGGTCAGAAACATCTTTGGCAAAAGCCATTTCATGGGTGACAATCACCATGGTCAAGCCAGTGTGAGCTAAATCTTTCATGGCTTTTAAGACTTCTCCTACCATTTCAGGATCCAAAGCAGAAGTTGGTTCGTCAAAGAGCATCACATCAGGATCCATGGACAATGCCCGGGCGAGTGCTACCCGTTGTTTTTGCCCTCCGGAAAGTTGGGCAGGCATGGCCTTTTGGAAACTAGCCATACCGACTTTTTCCAAGTTGATAAGGGCAGTTTTTTTGGCTTCTTCTTTGTTGCGTTTTAAGACGGTAATTTGGCCAGTGGTGCAGTTGTCCAAGACATTTAAATTGTTAAACAGGTTAAAGGATTGGAAAACCATCCCTAAGTGCGTGCGGTATTTGGTCAGGCTGTATCCTTTTGAAAGAACATTGTCGCCTTGGAAATAAATTTCGCCACTAGTGGGGGTTTCCAGTAGATTAATACAGCGCAACAAAGTGGATTTACCGGAACCAGAAGAACCAATAATCGAGACCACTTCGCCTTTTTTGACGGTAAAATCGATATCTTTTAAGACTTCGTTATCGCCGAAGCTTTTCTTTAAATGTTTGATTTCAATAATAGATTCTGTCATGGATTCTTCTCCTATTCTTTCAATTCCCCAGAGGTGGCTGTATCGGTTTTTTCATAGGAAGCAGGACCGTCTAAGCGGCTTTCTACAAAGCGCAAAAGGCGGGAAACGGTGATAGTCATCACCAAATACATCAAGCCGATAATGGCAAAGGTTTGGAAGTATTGGTAGTTGGTACCAGCTGCGGAATTTCCTTGGAAGAAGAGGTCCGCTACGGAAATTACGCTTAAAACTGCGGTATCTTTAATGTTGATTACAAATTCATTCCCGGTAGCCGGCAAGATATTCCGCAAGACTTGAGGCAAGACAACTTTGCGCATGGTTTGGCCATGGGTCATCCCAATGGCTTGGGCCGCTTCAAATTGCCCCGCATCCACGGCGAAAATCCCACCTCGAACGATTTCTGACATATAGGCGCCGGTATTAATGGAAACAATCAAGAGGGCGGCAAAGGTTCGATCCAAGTTAATGCCAAAAGCCATACCTAGCCCGTAAAAGATGACCATAGCTTGTACCATCATTGGCGTACCTCGGAAAACTTCAATATAAATGGTCAATAAGCCGTTGCAAAGTTTTTGAATGAGAGTACCTAGTTTACTGCCGGCTTTTGGCAACGTACGGAAAACCCCGATTAAGAGGCCAATCCCGGTTCCTACCACCGTGGAAAACAACGCGATAAATAAGGTTAAGCCTGCGCCTTGTAAGAAGAGTTTGCCGTAATTGTTCCAAATGTTTTTAAAGTCGTGAAGAAGTCCGCCTTCTTCTTGGGCATCGCTAGTTACCGGTTGATCTTCAATGGCTTGATCCATTAGTTTAATCCGCTCATCAGCGGAAATTCCCGCTAAAATCTGATTGACTTTGGCAATGTCAGCATCGCCTTTACGCATGCCAATGGCTACTTGCACGTCTTCAGGATTGGTTTCAAAACCTTGTCCTTCTGCAAATTCCACCATTTTGTATTTCTTGTCGGCGGTTTCTGCGGTAACGCCTTCTGGTCGCTCACTGACATAGCCATCGATATCCCCAGCAAGTAAAGCTGCCCTCATTTGCGAGAAACTTTTCGAAGCTTGCCGTTTGTCCACTTCAGGAATTTGATCAATTACCGTATAGTGGAAGGTAGATTGTTGGGCGGTGATTTTGGCACCGGTGAAATCCTTTAGTGACGTGGCATTGGCGTATTTACTATCGGCTTTGACCACTACTACCAAATCAGATTCGTAGTAAGGATCGCTAAAGTCGATTTCTTTTTTCCGTTCCGCAGTGGGAGACATCCCGGCAATTACAGCATCAATACGGCCAGATTGTAAGGCCACCGGCAGGCCATCCCAGTCGGTTTTAACAATTTCTAATTTTTTGCCTAAACCGTCTGCGATTTTTTTGGCGATTTGCACATCATAGCCTCCAGCCCAGCTATTGTTGCTGTCACCAATGGGAACGGCACCGTGGCTGTCACTGGTTTGAGTCCAGTTAAAGGGGGCGTATCCGGCTTCCATCCCTACGCGGAAAGTGTCGGCTGGAGTTTGTTCATCGGCGCTGACCGATTGTGTCATGCCTAACGTAATAAAGGGAACTAAGAAACTTAACAAGACAAACAGGGTGAACTTCTTTTTCATATTCTGCTCCTTCTTGAGAACCGCTTGCAATCGGTGAAGTTTCTGTCCGTTTTGGAGGACAAAAAAACAGCCGTTCCTATGTTAGGAAACGGCTGTTAACAAAATTCGTTGACAAACCACTCACAAAACATAGCGCACCTTGGCAAATGCCAAGACAGTCTGCAAATTATTCATTTGCAGCCCAACGAAGAAAGATTAGCATCTCAGTCTCGTTTCGGCGAATGTCCCTAGGCCTGCTTCAAGGCAATGCTATGCTCTGCAGGATTAATGACCTTCGCAACCTCTACTCGGTGAAGTCGGTATCTCGATTTTAATAATAGTGCTTTTTACATAATGGAGTTTACTAGATATGAAAGATAATGTCAATTTTTTCTGAAAATCAAAAAAACCAATCTGAGCTAACAGACTGGTTTTCGGTATGAAACGAGATTAAGCTGCTTTTGGTTTTGGTTCCCGGCCAAGGATGGCTTGAAGAACCGAAAGCCCAACTAATACGCCAAGGATCAAATAAATCAAACTAGAGTATTGGGTGATGCCCCAACCCCACGTACGATAAATAGCCAAGACGATTGCCAAAGCGATGGCAGCGATGACATTAAACAACGCAAAAGCCCACAAATTGCCGTTTTCTTTTCTTGCTAAATAGAAGATAGAGAAGAAAATGCTCAATGCTGCCCAAGCGATACAAACAATAATTGCAGCCCAGTAAATAATAAATGGTACCATGATGTTTCACCTCACTTTATTCCTTAGTCATTTTACCATGTTTCCTTTAAAGTGTCATGAAATGATGGTTTATTGTGAAAAAAATACCCAATCATTTGACCTTAGGAAAAGTTTAAGATATTTTTAAAAAGAAAATGAAAAAAGGAAGTGATGGGAATGTGGTTTGCGTCGGCATTAATCACGATTTTAGCTTGGGGTACCGCGGACTTATTTTATAAAAAAGGCAATAACATTAAAGACCCTCATTCGGCTATGAAGACCACAATCATGGTAGGGCTCGTGATGGGGCTTCACGCCATTGGTTATTATTGGTTGTATGAAGGAGTCCAGTATGACTGGCACAATCTCTTATTGTATTTGCCTGTTTCAGGGATGTACATATTATCCATGGCCATTGGCTATTTTGGCTTACGCTACATTGAAGTTTCGATTTCATCGCCTATTAGCAATTCCTCTGGAGCGGTGACTGCCTTGTTGGGCTTCTTATTATTGGGCAACTCGTTGAAAGGCTTGCAATTTGTCGCCATTGCTTTGATTTTAGTGGGGATTTTACTCTTATCTATCTTTGAAAAAGAAGCAGATGATTTGGAGCTGAAAAAAGAAGGGGTCAAAATCGAGGCTAAGTATCGGGTCGGTGCTGTCGCAATTTTATTTCCGATTTTGTACATGGTCATTGACGGTCTGGGAACCTTTTTAGACAGTTATTATTTAGAGTATAAGAACATCATGCCAGAAGATCAGGCTAATATGAGTTATGAACTAACTTTCTTAATCGTTGCTCTGATTTTATGGGTTTATCTAACTTTCGTGAAAAAAGAACGCTTTGCTCTTTTAAAAGAACGTGACAAAGCCTTAGCAGCAATCTTTGAGACACTGGGACAGTTCTTTTATATCGGAGCAATTTCCAGTAAAGAAGCAGTGATTACCGCACCATTGATTTCTTCTTATGCGATTGTCTCCGTCTTATTAGGACGGATTTTCTTAAAGGAACGCTTAAAAGCCAAACATTACGTGGTGATTGCTGCAATTATGATTGGGATTGCTATTTTAGGGTTTTATGATGGGTGAGAAAAATGCCTTGGTCCAGCAACTAGCTCAGACCAAGACATTTTTTATTGTCTTTTGCGATAACGAATTAAAAAGCTAGCGCCAATTATCAAAGTAGCAAATTCTGCAAAGGGTAAACTGCTCCAAACGCCGGCAATCCCCCACAGTCGACTAAAGAAAAGCGCCGCGGGGATGATAAAGAGATAGCCACGAAACAGGGCAATGGCAAAGGCTTGGCGAGCACGGCCCACTGCGGCAAAGAAGATGGACAAAAGAATATTTTGACTGGAAGCAAAGAAGGCCAAAAAGTAAATGGGAATACCTACCACCGCTAGTTTAGTCAGTATTGGATCTTGATCGGTATTGAAAAAGCCGGTGATGGGATATTTAAAGACTAGCAGTCCCACGTAAAGCAAGCTGGCTAAAATCAAGCTTACTTTCATACCATAGCGTAAATAAAGACGGACAGCGGCATCATCGGCTTTACTGGCAGCGCGACTGATTAAGGGTTGTACCCCTTGAGCTACCCCAGTAAATAATGCTAGTCCCACTAAAACCACATTGGCTAACACGCCGTAAGCCGCCACAGCCACATCACCTTGAAGGGATAGGAGCAATTGGTTAAAGATTAAAATACAAATTCCGGTACTCATCTCCGTTAGAAAAGAAGCTGTCCCTAGTTGGACACTGTGGGATAAGACATCCCACGTAGGCCGTGTTAGTTGTAAGTGTAGTTTCCGCTGAGGCCTTTTCCGGTGAAGGCTTAAAATAGCCAAACTCACTACTGGCGAAAGCACCGTGGCCAAAGCTGCTCCCGCCATGCCCATATTCATAGGAAAGACAAAGAGATAATCAAAAATAATATTAAACAAACTGGAAGATAACATGGCCATCATGGCAAGCTGAGGGTTACCGTCATTGCGCACAAAAGCCAAGACTAGATTGTTTAAGATAAAAAAGGGCGCCATAATCAAAATGAAGCGCAAGTATAAGACTGTCAGATTTAAAGTAGCCGCACTAGCGCCTAATCCTTGAGCGATAGGTTCCACGAAAAAAATCCCGGACAAGGTAAACAGTACGCCCACTGACAAGGCGACTAGAAGTAATTGGGAAAAATAATTATCCTTTGCTCCCCGCAGGCTAAATAAAGTAGCGCCTCCCATCCCTAAAAGCAGGCCGAGACTGTTTAATAGATTGAATAAGGGCAAGGCGATATTTAAAGCAGTTAAACCAAGATTGCCCACGCCTTTAGCGATAAACAAGGTATCCGCTAAAATGTACACAGATAAGCCTAATGTGCTTAAAACACTGCGCAGTACATAACTGCGAACTTCTTTCATCTTCTGTTCCCTCCAAAAAAAGAGCTGGCTTGTCCTAAAGGCCAAGTCTGCTCTGTATTATTTATGTCGCTTTTAAGTGTAGTTCCGCCCATTCTAGCACGGGACTATAAGAAGTACAAGGCGATTACAAAGAAACAGGTTACCCGGATGAAGAATTTTCCGGATAACCTGTTTTTTAGAAATAAAAGAGTAGATAAATGATAGAAAGACTTATGTGAGGAGAACGATAATCCTTTGTTTTACAGCACTTTGCGCAAAAAGTCTTGGGTTCGTGGATTTTGAGGATGGTCAAAGACTGCTTCTGGCGTGCCTTGTTCTTGGATAATCCCTTGATCCATAAAAATTACTCGATCCGCTACTTCTTTGGCAAAGCCCATTTCATGGGTGACCACCACCATGGTCATGCCTTTTTCTGCCAAGTCTTGCATCACGGCTAAAACTTCTCCCACCATTTCAGGATCTAGAGCAGAGGTTGGTTCATCAAAAAGCATCACATCCGGCTTCATCGCTAGTGCTCGGGCGATGGCGACCCGTTGTTGTTGTCCGCCAGAAAGGCTCGCAGGATAGGCAGAAGCTTTATCAGCAAGTCCCACTTGATTTAACAACTCTAAAGAAAGTTCCTTAGCTGTTCCGGGATTTTCTTTTTTGACTTGGATGGGGCTAATGGTCAAGTTTTCTAAAACGGTCATATGGGGAAAGAGGTTAAAGCTTTGAAAAACCATGCCCATTTTTTCCCGCAGTTGGTTGATATTGGTACCTTTTGCTAAAATATTGTGGCCTTCAAACTCAATGGTGCCACCAGTGGGTTGTTCCAAAAGGTTGAGACAGCGGAGGAAGGTGGATTTTCCGCTACCGGAAGGGCCGATAATCACGACCACTTCTCCTTTTGCCACTTCTAAATCGATGCCTTTGAGGACTTCATTTTCCCCGTATGTTTTATGCAAATCATGAACTTTAATCATTGGCCATTCTCCTTTCAGCTACCCCTAATAGACGGGAAATGGTAAAGGTTAATACAAAGTAAATCAATGAGACAATTACGTAGGGAATGAAGGGCTTAAAGCTGGCTCCTTGGACGACACCGGTTTGGAAAATCAACTCGGAAACACCGATGACCGACACCACGGAAGATTCTTTAATAACCGTTACAAATTCATTTCCTAAGGCGGGTAAGATATTTTTCACAGCTTGAGGCAAGATGATAAAGCGCATGGACTGCCCTTGACTCATGCCTAGTGAACGAGCGGCTTCCACTTGGCCTTTATTCACTGCGTTGATACCAGCCCGAATGATTTCGGCTACATAGGCGGCACTGTTTAAAGCTAGGGCGATACAGCCCGCCGCTAGTTTAGACATATCAAAACCTAAGACCCCGGTACCAAAGTACACGATAAAGATTTGAACTAAAAGTGGTGTACCCCGTACGTATTCAATATAGACAGTGGCAATTACTTTTAAGAATTTGTTTTTGGCCAGCTTCATCAAAGCTAAAAGGCCACCAAAGACTGCCCCAAAGAGTACCCCGATAAAGGCTAGAAAGACGGTATAACCCGCACCAGATAAATAGTAGGGCAAGTATTTGCCTAAAAAGCTTTGTTCTTCTTCGGCAAACATCAAATCATTGGCTTCTTTTTGATAGCCGGTGAGTAAATCTTGGCTACGGATGTCGGCAATGGAAGCATTGACAGCAGCTAAAAAGGCAGGAGCTTCTTTGGAAACTGCGGCGGCCATTTCCTTGGAACCTTCTTTGAAGACCACATTATCCGCCACGGCTAAGCTTTTATTGACTTGGGCATAGGCATCTGCCACCGGCCCTTCTAAAATCACACCATCGATTTTTTCATTGGTTAAGTTGGTGATTAAGTCGGGAACTTTTTGCAAAGAGGTCACATCAGAATCCGGCAGTTCACTGGCGGCTAATTCTTCTTGGTAACTTTGTTTTTGCACGCCCACGGTTGCGCCGTTTAATTTTTCTAAAGAGCTGAATTTATCTTCATCTGCTTTTCTGACCACCACTTTTTGAGTGACGGTCATATAGCCATCGGTAAAATTAACTTCTTTTTCCCGCTCTGGTGTGGGGTTCATCCCAGAGATGACCATATCAACTTTGCCTGTTTGTAACGCACCTAGTAGCGCATCAAAGCCTAATTCCTCGACTTTTAATTTGACGCCTAAGTCTTCGGCAATTTTTTCCGCAATGGCTACGTCAAAGCCTACAATCGTGTCTTTGCCCTTCACTGTGGCGTGAAATTCAAAGGGGGCATAGTCAGCGGAAAGCCCCACTACTAACTCTTTATTTGCTTGCACTCGATCTAAAACCGGATCGGTTTCTGCAGCAGTCACTTGCAAAGGCAAGAGATTAATGAATAATGCAATAATCGGCAAGATGGCAAGTAAACCAACTCTTTTTTTCATATTTCTAGCTCCTTTTTATACACTAAGTTAATGAAAAATGAATAAAAATTCATATCAACGAGGCTTATACTAGCATATAATTATTAAAAAGAAAAGAGCTTGAGTAAAAAACCTAGGATAAATTTTTTTATCACTTTTGACGCTGACAAAAACGGGTATACTAAAGATGAGGTGAAAAAGATGGAAATGACACCAGTTCAAGCAGCCCAAAAAATCAAAGGAGCATCAGCTATTACTTTTTTAACAGGAGCTGGGGTTTCAACGGCTTCTGGTATTCCCGATTATCGTTCCTTGCAAGGAGTCTATCACGGTATTGAGGCTCCAGAATATCTCTTAAGTCGTGATTGTCTCTTGGCAGAACCAGGAAAATTCTATCAGTTTGTTAAGCATATATACCACGCTGAGGCCAAGCCTAATGTGATTCATAAAAAGATTGCGGCGTTGGAAAAGTGTAAAAAGGTTTGGACGGTCTCCCAAAATATTGATGGCCTTCATCAACAGGCGGGCAGTCAAAATTTAGTCAATTTTCATGGCAGTTTGTACCACTGTCACTGTCAAAAATGTGGTGAAAAAATCCCTTGGCAAGACTATTTACAAAGTGATCGCCACGAAGTTTGTGGAGGACAAATTCGACCAGAAATCGTCTTGTATGGGGAGGGCTTTAGCCAAGAAACGTTGGATTTAGCAGTGAAGGCGGTTAGTCAAGCTGACTTAATCGTAATTGTGGGAACTTCTTTTCAAGTACATCCTTTTTGCGATTTGATTCATTACGGGCCGGACGCCGAAATTTTGGCGATTAATCAAACTTCCTTAACTTTGCCGAGGGCTTTTGCCATGGTACAATGTTCCGGAGAAGAAGTATTTTCATTATTGTAAAAAGGAGCCAACTATGAAGACAGAAAAAGAAAAAATGATTGCCGGAGAATTGTATTTTTCCGCTGATCCTGAACTTGTGGCTGATCGTAAAGATGCCCGCTTGCGTTTACAAAAAATCAATGAAGCTACGGATGCCAAAGAACGGATGACCTTATTAGCTGAAGCGTTCGGCTCAAGTAATGGACACCCTTATGCGGAACCGAATATCCGCTTTGACTATGGCTATAATATTCACGTAGGCAAACAGTTTTATGCCAATTTTGACTGTACTTTTTTGGATATTTGTCCCATTACTTTTGGGGATAATTGTATGTTGGGCCCCGGCGTGCAGATTTTGACTGCCACTCATCCTTTGCATCCGGCAAAACGCAACAGTGGCTTAGAAGCAGGCAAACCCATCACCATTGGGGACAATGCGTGGTTAGGTGGTGGCGTGATTATTATTCCCGGGGTAACTTTAGGGGATAACGTGGTGGTTGCCGCAGGAGCCGTGGTGACGAAATCATTTGGCGACAATGTGGTTCTAGGCGGTAATCCAGCCCGCGTGATTAAAACCATTGACTTAGAAGAGACTACAGTCACTACCCAGGACCCATTGGCAAAACCACGACAGACCATTGACCGGATAGATCGGGAATTAGTGCGATTATTAGAAGAACGAATGGAAGCGGTCAGTCAGATTGCGGATCTTAAAAAAGCCAACCAGATCAATGTGTTAGACTCTTCCAGAGAAGATCAAGTTTTGGAAAAAGTGGCAGGAAATGTTCAGCAAAAAGAGTTTGAAGAGACCATTGTGGAAACTTTTAAAGATGTGATGAAGCATTCGCGCCATTACCAAAACACACGACAAGACTAAGACAGAAAGGAAAGAGGGCTATGACAGATGGCATCAAACGACGACAAGCGATTTTAAACCAGCTAGGACAAAGTGAAAAACCAATTAGTGCTACTCGTTTTGCTAAGGAATTTGGCGTCAGCCGTCAGATTATTGTAGGGGACGTAGCACTACTGAGAGCTGCGGGAGAAGAAATCATTGCCACGGCTCGAGGCTATCTTTTAGAGACTGGTCACACAGACGGCTTGTTAAAAAAAATTGCAGTACAACATGAAGCAAAAGATACTCGCATTGAGTTGGAAACTATCGTCAAATACGGCGGTGAAGTAGTAGATGTGATTGTGGAACACGCTTTGTATGGGGAATTAGTCGGAGGCTTGCATATTAAGACCCAAGCGGATATTGAAGCCTTTTTGAAGGAATACCGCAATACTAACGCTAATTTGTTGTCTGATTTAACCAATGGTATTCATTTGCACACCATTCGTTACCAAAAAGCTGAGGACCTGGAAAAGATTGAAGCAGCTTTATTGGCAGCTGGGATTTTGTATCGGGAATAAGTAAGGGTGGCTAAGGTTTTTACTCTAAAGATTTCCGCCTGTAAACTATTAGTAATTTTTTTGTGAACTAAAAAAATAAGCCCCGGCGATTTGCCAGGGCTTATTTCTATTCTATCACCAAGACGCCTTCTTTTAGTGCAAAAGGATTGCCTTCATTAATATGATCGTAAAACATCACGCCATTTAAATGGTCGATTTCGTGTTGAACTACAATGGCTTCGTAGTTTTTCAGGCGTTTCTTTTGTTTTTTACCAAATTCATCGTAGTAGGTCAACGTAATCCGAGCATGACGAACCACGTAGCCGGGGACTTCTCGATCTACGGAAAGACAGCCTTCTCCTTCGCCAAGGCAAGCATCTTGAACGGAGTGGCTCAAGATTTTAGGATTATACATTACGGTACTCAAAGTTGGTTCGGGATTTTCCGGATCGTTACTTGGCACGTGGAGGGCAATAATGCGTTTTGAAATATCTAGCTGAGGGGCAGCTAGGCCGACGCCTCCGCGTAAATGTAATTCTTCGGCTTTTTCCGGGTCTTGGCTATTTTGCAAGAACTCCAACATTTCATGGCCTAAATCGATGTCTGCTTGGGATAAGGGAAATTGGACTTCTTCTGCAACTTTCCGCAAAGTGGGATGTCCTTCCCGGATAATATCCTCCATCGTAATCATGTTGTTCACCTCAATAAAAATTTAGCTATTCCTTTCAAGAAATGATTCATAAAGCTCTCATAAAAGGATAAGCTCGTTTATACAGTTTACCATAGATTTTGTTAGAATAGCTGTAGGAATTACTTTTCTTTCAATCTCTTAAAGATTAAGTAAAAGAAAATCAAAAAAGAAGGCTTTTATATGAACCGGTTCAAAAAAATAGCGAATAACTATTGCATATTTTGAAATCGTTTGCTATTATCCTTTTGAACCGGTTCAAAAAACGAAAAATGGAATGAGGAGTATCTTATGAAATTTGTGGACAAAATGTCTGAAAAATTACTGCCAATTGTGTCAAAAATCAACGGACAACGGCACCTATTGGCGATTCGCGATGCATTTATTATTACTATGCCTCTGGTTATGGCAGCGTCTTTTATGATCTTGTTAAATGCACTGATTTTTTCCAATGCTGTTGTTCAAAAATTTGTTGATTTGAGTTTTTTGTCAGAGTTGGCCGTAATTGTGAACAATGGAACCATGAGTATTTTGGCAATTATTGTTTGTTACAATATCGGCGTGAATCTAGCAAATTATTATATTAAATCGAAGTCGATTGATGATCCATCTTTTAATGCGGTTCATGCTGGTGTTTTAAGTTTGGCGACTATGTTTATTTTGATGCCGGTTAATACGATGGTGAGCTTGGTGGATGGGACATCTGCTGAAGCTACAGGGATTTTTCCTCAAGCGTTGACCTCTAGTTCGGGATTAGCTACTGCTATGATTTGTGCCTTGTTAAGTACTGAATTATTTGTTCATTTAGCGAAATTTAAAAAGTTAAAGATTAAAATGCCTGATGGAGTTCCGCCAGCAGTTGCGACTTCTTTTAACTCTTTGGTTCCAGAAGTAATTGTTGTCTTAATTTTTGGGATTTTTGTTTTTGTTTTGAAGAAGACAACGGGCTTAAATGTTCCAGATTTGATTAACTTAGCCATTCAAACCCCATTGAAAGGTTTTGTATTATCCATTCCAGGGATGTTGTTTTTACAATTTTTCTCAGACTTTTTGTGGGTCTTCGGGATGCATGGATCCAGTATTTTAGCACCTATTAAACAAGCACCTATGCTGCAATCTATTGAAGAAAATATGACTGCCTTTCAAAATCATGAAGTGATTCCTAATATTATTACAGAACCATTTGCAAATGCCTTTGGCCTGATTGGCGGTGGCGGATGTATCTTGCCGTTAGTAATTGCTATTTTATGGGTTTCACGTCGAAGAGATGAACGCCAAATTGCTAAAATGGGTTTGACCACTTGCCTATTTAATATTACAGAACCCGTGATGTTTGGCTTACCTGTGGTTATGAATCCAATTTTCATGATTCCTTGTGCCTTAATTCCTTCAATTAACTTGATCATTGCTTATTTTGCTACGAGTGTTGGTTTAATTGGTAAGACGGTAGCAGCAGCTCCTTGGATTACCCCACCGGTTATCCAATCGGTGATTGCTACAGGGGGCGATTTGAAAGCGGGCGTGTTGACCATCGCTTTAATCGTCTTAGATATATTTTTATTTATGCCTTTTGTGCTGGCTTCGAATAAAGCGGCTCAAATGAGAGGAGACGAATTAATTGGGTAAGTACGAGTACCCTTATCAAAATCCCGCACTGACCATTGGAGAACGGGTGACCGATTTACTGAAGCGGTTGACGGTTCAAGAAAAAGTTGGTCAGGTCAATCAACACCTTTATGGCTGGGAGTGTTATGAGAAGAACGCCGATGGCTCAGTATCGTTGACGGATAAATTAAAAGAACATGTTCGTTGGGGAGGTGGGCTGGGCGCTCTTTATGGTCTATTTCGGGCTGATCCTTGGTCAAAAGTCGGTTTTGAAAACGGCATTGCCCCAGAAGACAGTTGGAAAGTGGTAAATCAAGTACAAGAGTATGTGATGAGCCAATCTCGCTGGAAGATTCCGGCTTTAATTGTAGAGGAATGTCCCCATGGTCACCAAGGCCTTGGCGGGGTATCTTATCCAACCAATTTGGGTCGAGGAAATTCTTTCAACATAGAATTAATGGAGCAATCCAGTCGCTTAATGGCAAATGAATTAGCGGCAAAAGGCGTCCATCTCGCTTTGGTTTCTACTTTAGACTTAGTAAAAGATCCACGTTGGGGTCGTTCGGAAGAGTGTTTTGGAGAAGATCCTATTTTGTCAGCGAAGATGAGTGAAGCGGTGGTAGCCGGATTTCAGGGGAACCTTTTAAATGATCAGCATAGTTATTTAGATCAAACTGTAGCAGAAATTCAGAGAACTCCAGGAACGATAGGCGTCGTCTTAAAGCACTGTATCGCCCAAGGAGAAGCGCTAGGGGGACATAACTCTGGGACTGTTACGATTGGTGGTCGAGAATTTAATGATATTTATCGTCCGCTCTTAAAAAGTACTCGCAATGCAGTAGGCGTAATGGCAGCCTATAATGATGTTGATGGTGTGCCTTGTCATATCAATGGAGAACTATTTCAGCGAATTTTACGCCAAGAACTGGGGTATCAAGGCTTAGTCATGGCTGATGGCGTGGCTTTGGATCGTTTAGGTGATGTTTTTGAAACAAAGGTGGAAAGTGCTGCCAGTGCTTTAGCCGCAGGTGTTGATTTGAGCTTGTGGGATGAAACTTATTTGCACATTGAAGCTGGCCTTAATGAAAACATTGTCGCCTTAAAGGACTTAGATGCGGCTTGTGCCCGAGTTTTAGGGATCAAATTTTTATTAGGAATCTTTGATGAACCGTTTGTTAAAGATCCAAAAACTAAATTTGAAAAAATCATCGATGACTCGCAAAAAATGAATCTGCAAATGGCAAAAGAGTCTGTAACGCTAGTAAAAAATGATGGAATTTTACCTTTACCATTAGATTTGAACAAAATTGCGGTTATCGGGCCAAATGCAAATGGCTTTTATGAGTTGCTAGGTGACTATACCGCACCTCAAAGTGCTTCTTTGTCCGCTCAGACAATCTATCGCCAAATTCAAGCAGAATTCTCAGAAACTGAAGTTGTTTACAAAGAAGGTTGTGAAGTTCGCAATTTAGAAAATCAAGCAGATAAGATTGCTGAGGCGGTAGCAGCTTGTCAAGAAGCCGATGTGGTCGTTTTAGTTTTAGGGGGGAGTAGTGCTCGGAATTTTGATATGGAATTTCTGAACAACGGTGCGGTTTCTTCCAAGGGAATCAACATGGATTCTGGAGAAAATGTGGATGTAGCTTCCTTAACATTAGGGGGGCGGCAGTTGGAATTGCTCTCTGCCATTCAAGCACTAGGAAAACGCCTTGTTACTATTTTGATTCAAGGACGACCTTATGACATTCAAGAAGTAGAGACAGTTTCCAATGCTGTGTTATTGGGCTGGTTCCCTGGACAACAAGGAGCAGTTGCTATTGCAGAAGTATTGGCAGGAAAAAGCAATCCCAGTGGACGCTTGCCTTTGAGCTATCCGCGCAATAGCCAACAACTGCCAGTTTATTACTATCAGCGAGCGGCCTCTAAGCAAGACAATTATTATGATGAACCCGGTACCCCGCTCCATGAATTTGGGTATGGGCTAAGTTATACCGCATTTGTTTATGAAAACTTACAAGTTCAAAAAGACTCAGACCAATTCAAGGTTACAGTTACTTTGACTAATCAAGGAAAGCGGGCTGGTCAAGAGTCAGTTTTGTTATTTGTTCGGTTACAGGGTGGGCGAGTGATTCAAAGATACAAAATGCTAAAGGATTTTACAAAGGTGGGATTACAGCCTGGCGAATCCACAAATATTTCGTTCTATCTGTCGCCTGAGCAACTACTTTACACAGACCAGGACCGACGTCAAAAGGTAGCCAGTAACTTTACTGTTATGCTTGGCAACTTGACAGTGGGTTGTTCAGTGGAAGAAAACCTCTAAGTTTCTTGAATGAAATGACGCTATCCGAGCAAATAATTCCTTTCTAGATGAGTTAATCTGGCAGAGATGAATTATGTTGTTCGGATTTTCGTCTCTATTGTCCACGGATTACTTGTGAACCTTTGTCTGAAAAATGGTAAAATGGTTTCATTAGAGAACTTAAAGGAAAGGAATCGAGTTAGATGTCATCCATTCGTGAAGTTGCAAAATTAGCTGGAGTATCTGTGGGCAGTGTTTCCCGCTATTTAAATGGCCAACAATTAAAATCACAGAATATGGAGAAGATAGCCGCCGCGATTCAAGCTTTAGATTACAAAGAAAATATTATCGCCAAAGGATTGAAAAATAATCGTAGTTTTTCAGTAGGCTTACTAATGAATAGTATTTCTAGTCAATTTGGAGCAGAAATCATCAGTGCCATTGAAGAAGTGATGGAGGAAAGCGGCTATTCCATTTTACTAAGTGGATTTAAAGGTGACCTTTCCAATATTGATCGTAAAATAGATTACTTGATGAAGCATGCCGTAGATGGTTTGGTTGTTTTTGTTTCCGAGCAGGACTGGGATGGTATGGAACGTTTAGCCGAGTTGCCCATTCCGGTAGTGGCGATTAATAGCCCGGTACAAGTTTTGGGAATTGATCAAATTCATGTGGCTGATCGAGAAAGTGTCGCCCAAGTTGTCCAACATTTTGTAAAAACAAATCATCAAAAAATTGGTGTTTTAGCGGCACCGCAAAATGATTTTGTCGCTCGGGAGCGGTTAATTGGGGCCCAAAGCGTGTTACAAGATCATCCTGAGATTGAATTAACAACGGTTATTGGTGATTATTCACGATTAAGTGGTTACCGAGGAGCAGAAACCTTGTTGCAACATGATATCTCAGCACTTTTGGTAACAAACTATAATATGGCAATGGGAGCCTTAGAGTTTTTACATCAAGATAAAAATTCAAAAGACAAAAAAATTGTGTTGGCTCACTATGATTACACAAGTGAAATGGCCGAACTTTTGGAGGATCGAATTGTCATCAAAGCACCCACAAGGAAAATTGGACAACTTTGTGCCAATCAATTGTTGTCGCGGATGAATGATAAAGCCATTCTAGTAGAAGAGCAAATAATTGTAGAAAATGAAATATTTGGTCTGTAAAATCCAGACTGATTTCTTTGTTAACGTATTTTTTCTTAATCATGTGAGTTAGAGAAAGCTAAAATGTAAAATAATGTTCTATTAAAAACAAGGAGGACAACAACATGTATCAATTTCCAAAGAACTTCCTGTGGGGAGCGGCAACCAGTGCGCCACAATCAGAAGGGGCAGCCTTAAAAGATGGTAAGAGTGCTACGACTTGGGACAAATGGTTTGAAATGGAGCCAGAGTTGTTTTACGACCAAGTGGGCCCAGAGAATACGTCCAATACTTACGAGCGTTACAAAGAAGATGTGGCTAATATGAAAGCCATGAACTTAAATTCTTTCCGGACTTCCATTGCTTGGAGCCGGCTTTTGCCTGACGGAAAGACTCTAAATCCGAAAGCCGTGGCCTTTTACCGGGATTACTTCCAAGAATTAGTGGACAATGGGGTGGAGCCGATTATTAATTTGTTCCACTTTGATATGCCTTGGTGGCTGATGGAAAAAGGGGGCTGGGAAGCGCGTGAATCCGTGGATCACTTTGCTTACTATGCCAGTGTCGCCTTTGAACAATTCGGCGATATCGTGAAGAAATGGGCTACGTTTAATGAACCTTTAGTCCACATTGAGTGTGGTTATTATGGGGATGCCCATTGGCCAAAAGTTCATGACTTTAAGCGGGCTCTTCAAGTGGGCTATCACACTCTTTTAGCCCATGCCAAAGCAGTGGCGGCGTTTCGTCAGTCTAAATACAATGATGGTCAAATCTCGATTATTTTAAACTTGTCGCCAGTCTATCCAAAAAGCCAAGCGCCAGCTGATTTAGAAGCGGCCAAATGGGCGGATCATATTTATATTCGCAGTTTCTTGGATTGTGCGGTGAAGGGGGCTTTTGATGAAGAATTTGTGGCGTTGTTAAAAGAAGCCAATTTGGCTCCTGTGACCGAAGTTGGTGATCGAGAAATCTTTTTAAATAATACTGTGGATTTTGTGGGCTGTAATTATTACCAACCAATGCGGGTACAAGCACCAAAAGAAGCAAAACGCCCAATCTCAGATCCCCATGATTTATTTGCTCCTTATGATTGGCCAGAAAAACGGATCAATCCTCACCGGGGCTGGGAAATCTATCCTAAAGGAATTTATGACATTGCCATGCGTTTGAAAGAAAGTTACCACAATATTCCTTGGTATATCTCAGAAAACGGCATGGGGGTATCGGAAGAAGAACGCTTTGAAAACCTAGATGGCATTATTGAAGACGACTATCGCATTGAGTTTATTGAAGATCATTTGGCAGAACTTCACCGGGCCATTGAAGCCGGTTCGCCATGTTTCGGTTATCATTTGTGGACGTTTGCAGACTGTTGGAGTTGGTTAAATGCTTATAAGAATCGCTACGGTTATTATCGGGTGGACTTAGCCGATGATTTCAAACGGACGCCGAAAAAATCCAGCTTTTGGATGGCAGATGTGATTGCCCAAAATGGTTTTGAACGGGAACACGTCTAGAAAAACAGTCTGTGTAATTGTTTACAACAAAATCGGGAAGTAGTAGTCTGAAATTAGGTGTAGGACATAGCAATCAGGAGGGATTTCATGGGAAAAGTAGAAAAACTTGCAAGTGGTTTACTGGCTTTTTCAGGCTTTACCAGTATCTATTTAGGTGGTCCTTTTGTGGTGTTGTTTCTTTTTTCGGTAGTGCTATATGCTGGTGTTGCTGTGGTGAAGAAAAGACGAGCTAGCTAATTTTTTTATTATTTCCATACGTAAACACCACGAGAATCTGATTTCTCGTGGTGTTTTTTTAATTCTAAAGAGAAGAACTCAGCGGGGCACCTCATCCTCTGATTTTGTTTTGTTCATCTTTTTTAATTCGGTGGCGATGACGGTTAGTTGTTTCAAAATCTTAAATCCAAGCACTAAGGCGAAAATAATGGCAATAAAAGGGATGAGCGTAAAAAGAATGTTTAAGTAAATTGCGTGTCCTACTGTCATAAGCTACCGCCTTTCTTGAAACCTTTGAATGACTTTAGTTTAGCATGGATAAAATCAATTGAAAACGGTTTTTACTGAGGAGAAGAAAAAAACCACCAGCCGAAAAATTTCGACTGGTGGTTGGGGTAAGGTTTAAAATGTTGCCGCTAAATTTTCTGCTTCTTCAGTTGCTTGAGCAAGAATTTCATCTGCTTTTTCAGGAGCATAATCAATGCCTTCAATAAAGATTTGATCCACAGATTCCACCCCAACGAAATTCAAAATCAATTTCACGTATTGGGAAGCGGGGTCTTGGCCTTGGTAAAAGCCGCCGTTGGACTGGATGTGGAGGGCTTTTTTGCCTTCTGTCATACCCATGGGACCATTTTCAGTATAGCGGAAGGTTTTACCAGCTACGTTAATGGTGTCAAACCAAGCTTTTAAGCGAGTTGGGACGTTTAAATTCCACAAAGCGTTGGCGATAATGATTTTATCTGCGGCTAAAAATTGTTCAATGGAAGCATCAAAAGCTGCGACTTTGGCTTGTTGGTTGACGGTCAGCTCAGCAAGTGGTGTGCCGGTGCGCAATTTTTGCCAAGCATCGAGAATTTCCCCATCGATTTCTGGTACTTGATCTTTTCCGTAAAGATCTAAAATCGTGATTTTATCTTCTGGGTGATGGGTTTCATAGGCAGTTAAAAAGGACTTCAAAATTTGAATAGACCGGGAAGTTTCATTAGATAGCGGATGGGCTTTAATCACTAATACATTGCTCATGAGAACACTCCTTAAGATTCTTTGTCTTACTTGTAAAACGTAAGTAAGCTTATCTTAACGGGGCGTGAGAAAAGAGACAATGTTTCTGCTTGTGGAAGCCTTCACAAAAATGGTTTAATAAGTTTGCTTTTGATTGGTAAAGGCAGAAAGAGGACTGTGACACGGCTATTGTCACGGTCCTCTTTTCACTATTAAGGCTATTCTTTTTTATCTTTGTCTTTCAAATCATCTACAAACTCATTGACTTTCTCAGCCACATCATCGGCTACGTCTTTGACTTTGTCTTTTGCTTTGCCGAACTCCTGTTGCAGCTTGCCCTTTAATTCTTCAGATTCATCTTGGGTTACTTTACCTTTGATTTCCGTAGCTTTGCCCTTTACTTCCTCTTTGTCTACCATAAAGAAGCCTCCTTTTTTGTTTTGTGAACCCTTACAAGAATTACGTTACCATGAGTGATGGGAATAGAGAAGTAATTTGCTTAAGGGAAAGAAGCGCAGGAGTAGTTTAAAGAAAATGCCAATTTTGAGGTCAACTGCACGCAAACTCAATCAAAAAAACTTGCATTTTTATCTCTTTCGGGTACAATGTTACTGTGTGTAAACACACCAACTGTTACTTGGTTCGGCGATTCACCAACGCCCTACTCAGTTGCAGGGGACAAACGAAAGAGGTGAAAGAAATGGCAATTTCAAAAGAACGTAAAAACGAAATCATCAAACAATTCGCTCGTACTGAAGGAGATACTGGTTCTCCAGAAGTTCAAATCGCTGTTTTAACAGAAGAAATCAACGAATTGAATGCTCACATCCGTGTGCATAAAAAAGACCACCATTCTCAACGTGGTTTGATGAAAAAAGTCGGTCATCGTCGTAATTTGTTAGCATACTTGCGTAACAAAGATGTACCTCGTTACCGCGAATTAATCAAAGCATTAGGCTTACGTCGTTAATGTTTGCAAAAGTGAGGTTCACATTGAATCTCACTTTTCTTTTTGTAATCAACTACCAGTTTGGTGAGACTGGATACTAATTTAGACGGCTGTGAGGCGCGGTGTTAATCCACTACTAACCAAATGAAAGCTCACTTTCCCCAAAGGATTTTTCATTTGTTTAGTAGCGCAGACCCGCAACTCACAGGGAAATGGAGTAGAAAATGACAAAACAAGTATTTGAAACGACTTGGGGCGGACGTCCCTTAAAAGTTGAAGTCGGTCAATTGGCAAAACAAGCCAATGGTGCCGTTTTGGTACGTTATGGGGACACCGTAGTTTTAAGTGCGGCAGTAGCCTCAAAAGAAGCCAAAGACACAGACTTTTTCCCATTGACGATTAACTATGAAGAAAAAATGTATGCCGTTGGGAAAATCCCAGGTGGTTTTATTAAACGAGAAGGCCGTCCTTCCACCGATGCCACTTTAACAGCACGATTAATTGACCGTCCGATTCGGCCAATGTTTGCGGAAGGGTTCCGTAATGAAGTGCAAGTAACCAACATCGTCATGAGTGTGGAACAAGATTGTGCGCCTTCTATGGCAGCGATGTTTGGTTCTTCTCTTGCTTTGGCGATTTCTGATATTCCTTTTGACGGCCCAATTGCCGGTGTCGAAGTCGGTCGGGTCAATGGGGAATACGTGTTGAACCCAACGGTGGAACAAGCTGGACAAACGGATATTGAATTAACCGTAGCCGGAACCAAACACGCCATTAACATGGTAGAATCCGGTGCCAAAGAAGTCTCTGAAGAAGATATGCTGGGAGCTTTGTTATTTGGTTTTGATGCCATTAAAGAAATGGTGGCCTTCCAAGAAGAAATCGTCGCAGCAGTGGGCAAAGAAAAAATGGCAATCACTTTATTACAAGTGGACCCTGCTTTGAAACAAGACATTTACGACAATTACTACTCTGTTATGAAAACTGCGGTTATGACAGAAGAAAAATTGGCCCGGGAAGATGAAATCGAAAAGGTCAAAGAAACCGTTAAAGAAGTCTACGGTGAAAAATATGCCGAAGATGTAAACATTGAACAAATCACCAAAGAAATCAAACAAGTAGCCGAAGATTTAGAAAAAGATGTCGTACGGGAATTGATCACCATTGACAAAATCCGTCCTGATGGCCGTAAATTAGACGAAATCCGTCCATTGGCTTCAGAAGTGGGTATTTTGCCACGGGTGCATGGTTCTGGTCTCTTTACTCGGGGACAAACCCAAGCCTTGTCTGCTTGTACGTTGGCACCATTAGGGGAACATCAAATCATCGATGGTCTTGGGGTGGAAGAGTCCAAACGTTTCATCCATCACTACAACTTCCCACAATTCTCTGTAGGTTCCACAGGTCGGGCAGGTTCTCCTGGTCGCCGGGAAATCGGTCACGGGGCATTAGGGGAACGGGCGTTGTTCCAAGTAATTCCTGATGAAGAAACCTTCCCTTACACCATTCGTTTGGTTGCAGAAGTCTTAGAATCCAATGGTTCTTCTTCTCAAGCTTCTATCTGTGCCGGAACGTTGGCATTAATGGATGCCGGTGTGCCAATTAAAGCACCGGTTGCCGGAATTGCCATGGGTCTAGTATCTGACGGAGAAAACTACACCATCTTAACCGATATCCAAGGTTTAGAAGACCACCTAGGGGATATGGACTTTAAAGTTGCCGGTACTCGTGAAGGAATCACTGCTTTGCAAATGGATATTAAGATTCAAGGGATTACCGAACAAATCTTAAAAGAAGCGCTAAGCCAAGCGAAGAAAGCTCGTTTTGAAATCTTGGATCAATTGGAAAGCACACTGGCAGAGCCTCGCAAAGAGTTGAGCCCATATGCACCGAAGATTGAAATGATTCAAATCGACCCTGAAAAAATCAAAGTGGTTATTGGCAAAGGTGGCGACACCATTAACAGCATCATTGAAGAAACTGGCGTGAAGATCGACATCGACCAAGATGGAAAAGTCTCCATTGCTTCTTCTGATGCGGAAATGATCCAAAAAGCCATTAAGATTATTGAAGAATTAACCAAAGAAATCAAAGTCGGCGAAGTTTACTTAGGAAAAGTTGTCCGCATTGAAAAATTCGGCGCATTCGTAAACTTAATCAAAGGCAAAGACGGATTGGTTCACATCTCTCAATTGGCCAACGAACGGGTCAATAAAGTAGAAGACGTGGTGAAACTTGGAGATGAAGTCTTAGTGAAAGTCACTGAAATCGATCGCCAAGGTCGGGTCAACTTGTCTCGTAAAGTTTTATTGGAAGACGATAAAAAATAAGCATTGCAAACAAGCGGCATTCTCAATGGAGAGTGTCGCTTTTTTTGTGGCTAGAGGGAAGTGGTATGTTGGCTCTGTGGGATTTTCAATAGAGAAGTAAGCCTGTCATCTTAAAAAGAGCATAACAAATAGCCTGTCCTAGTATGACAGGAGTTATTTTTTTAGTGCGGAAGGCTGGTTTAATTAACAACGCAATTTGGTTGAGTGAATTCTCCAATTTTTATCTAAAAATGTGGTGATGTGTAGAAATTGCTCTAGTAGGAGTTGGGAGTAAGCTTGTTTCAAGGCTTTTATTAAGTGGTTGTTTAAGAAAGGGTACATCTTTTGGGAGCGTTTTTTTAGTTGCCGCCATTCTTCTGGGCTGAAAAACGTACGAAATTCTGGTAAGAACAGGGCAAACCAAGGATTTTCCGAATGTTCCCAGGGGGTATCCAGAAAGATTTCTCGAACTTCTTTTCGATAAAGTTCAGGTTGGAATTCCTTGGCGCGACTGGCCAAACGAGGCAAGAGCCGAATCAAGCGCAAATAACCGAGAAAATGCACAGGATTGCCGGAACCATGGTAGTAATCATTTTTCAGACGGCGAGCGGTGGTTTCAGGTTTAAAATAAGCGATTTGGTTCATTGTCAAAAGGAATTTCATAGATAGCTCCTTTCCATTTGCCAAAAGGGACGGGAAAAGAATCAGAAGGCGTTTTCTTATCCTTATCATACCTCTTTTTTGAATTTTAACGAAGGTTATTTATTGAGGGCGTTGATGGATTTGCATTATGAAAAACTAGGAAAGTCATTCCTCTTTTGAATGGCTTTTTTTTTAAAACGAATATTCCTTTTTTTGCGAACTTATTTAAAGGCGTGTCTATATTGTGTTCAATTTTTTTAGAACCATAAGTTATTTTTGATTCATTTCTTGAAAGAATAGCGATTAAGACAACGATTGCTATTTTAATTAGGAAGTCAAGTTTTCTATTTCCCAAAAAGTCAGGAAGCAAGCCCACATTTTGGGAAACCGAGTCCTCGAAAATAGTGTACATTTTTCTTGAGGTGATCAGATGTACGACTTACTTTTAGAACGGGAGGAACAGTTATTTTTTCAATTGGTTCAGCGCTTGCTTCTTGAAAATAAACTATCTCTGTTACAGGTAGCCACGGATTTAAAAACCTCTTCTGGGCGGATTTTACAAGGAATCCACCAATGGCAAGTCAAAGGTCGGCATTTGCAGGTAGGTTTGGATATTGTCAAAGACGAGGGAAAGTTGTTTCTCTTAAAAAACAATCAGTTTTGTCAGCGGAATTTATTTGCCACTTTGGTAGCAGACAGTGTCATGATAGATTTGCTTCAACAACTGTGGCAACACCCTAGTTATGGTATTTCGGAATTAGCGACAGCGGCTTTTCATAGTCCTCAAACGGTACGGCGACGCCTGCGCAGAATTCAGCCTTTATTAGTCAGTTATGGTTTAAGCTGGGACTTTCAAAAACGTCCTATGTTACAGGGCAATGAAGCCCAGATTCGGTTTTTTTATTTACACTTGGCAACTTTATTGAAAGGAAATACAACGGCCAAACACCCCCAGCGGCTTTTGAAAATAGTGTATCAGTTAGCAGAAGAGCGCATACATCACCAATATTTAATCAAAGAAGCTTGGTTTGACCGTCGATGGATTCAAGAAGTCTTAGGTTTGGCAGATTATGTGATTAATGAGCGGAGTTATCGCTTTTTATGGCAACAGCTTTTAGGTTTGGAGAAGGTGTGGGTCAGCGGCAAATTAGAACAAGCATTGCAGCGTTATTTTCTTTTTGAGGCGGGATTAGGCTTGTACCGACAGGAATTTTCTGCAGACTTGTATCGCTTATTGCTTTTAGCTATGTTATTTCAAGGAAGTTTGACTTTGGACTTTGAGCCAAGAGTAGTGATTACCAGTGCAACCAAACGCTTGGAACGGCTCTTTCATGATTTTTTACCAGACTATGAAAAATTAGCTAACCGACATCCGGAATTGTCTTACTGCTATGAAATGTTGGTTCAAAAATATCGCCAGCGCCACGTTTCTCCTTTGGAAATATACGGTCTCTCCTAGAGTAGCAAAGCGAAATTGCTTTGCTGCTCTAGGATTTCTTTACAGTATTTCAAGACTTTTTTCTAGTGGTAAGGTAAAATAAAAGAAGGAATAAGTAAAAATGAAACCGATATCATTGGAGGGAGTGCCATGGGGTTATTCCAACGCTTGTTTGGAAAAAAGCCAGCAGAGACAGAACCAGAAATAACACGTCTTACGCCTACGCCGGCTGTAGCAGTAGAAGAGTACGCAGATTGGGAAGAAGTGCCCTTTTATGTGGAAAGTGAACCTTCAGAGCGGGAGTTGGTGGCCTTAATTGCCACGGCCATTGCTGCTGGAGAGTCACCTAAAAGCGAGTTTCAGGTGAAAAAAGTCTTGAGTAAAAATCCTGAAGCAAAAAAAGTAGCGTTAATTGCCACGGCCATTGCTGCCGGTGATGCACCAAACAGTCAGTTTCAAGTGAAAAAAATCTATCAAAAGAAATAGACGGGGGTATTAGTATGTTACGAAAATTCAAAATTGCCATTGATGGGAAAGAATACTTAGTGGAAATGGAGGAGCTGACAGAAGGACTAGCGGCACCTGTGGCACCACCTGCACAACAAGTAGTCCAACCCGTTGCCCACCCTACACCAGAGCCTGCACCGGTCACACCAGAACCAAAACCCGCCCCGAAAGCTAACGCAACCGCTGGAGAGGGGATTGATGCGCCGATGCCGGGGACGATTTTAAAAGTCTTAGCCAATGTGGGGGATCAAGTGACCGCCAATCAGCCGGTATTAATTTTAGAAGCGATGAAGATGGAAAATGAAATCGTGGCCCCTAAAGACGGTGTGGTTACGGCGATTCATGTGACTGCCGGGGAGATGGTGAATCCGGGGCAACCACTGATTACC
Organism: Enterococcus sp. 2201sp1_2201st1_C11_2201SCRN_220225; assembly: GCF_040925905.1. Taxonomy (NCBI): domain Bacteria; kingdom Bacillati; phylum Bacillota; class Bacilli; order Lactobacillales; family Enterococcaceae; genus Enterococcus; species Enterococcus sp. 2201sp1_2201st1_C11_2201SCRN_220225. Next base: position 17,739 of record NZ_JBCOJC010000015.1, on the reverse strand, counting down.
ATTGACTAGGAGGAAGTGTGATGACGAAGAAAATTCAATTTATGGAGACAGTCTTGCGAGACGGTCAACAGAGCCAAATCGCCACTCGCATGCCCACTAGTGATATGTTACCGATTTTAAAGACCATGGACGAGGCGGGGTATTACGCTTTGGAGATGTGGGGCGGGGCGACCTTTGATTCTTGTCTGCGTTTTTTAAATGAAGACCCCTGGGAACGTCTGCGGTTGATTCGTAGTGAAATCAAAAATGCCAAATTGCAAATGCTCTTACGGGGGCAAAACCTCTTAGGCTATAAAAACTATGCGGACGATGTAGTGGCAGAGTTTGTCAAAAAATCGGTGGCCAATGGCATTGATGTGGTGCGGGTTTTTGACGCGCTAAATGATGTGCGCAATTTGCGAACTTCTGTTGAGGCCTGTAAAGAAGCAGGGGGGCATTGTCAGACGGCAATTTGTTATACTACCAGCGACTTTCACACTGTGGATTATTTTGTCCAATTGACCAAAGAAATGGCCAATCTCGGTGCGGACTCCATTTGTATTAAAGACATGGCAGGGGTCTTAACCCCGGGAACCGGCTTTGAGTTGGTCAGCCGCATGAAAGATGCAGTGGATTTGCCATTGCAAGTTCATACGCACGCCACCAGTGGCATCAGTGAAATGACTTATTTGAAAGTGGCAGAAGCTGGTGCAGATATTATTGATACGGCGATTTCTTCTTTTGCCGGAGGAACTAGCCAACCAGCCACAGAATCAGTGGCAATTGCATTGGCGGGGCTAGGCTATGAAACTGGCTTGGACTTGGACAAGCTGGAAAAGATTGCCAATCACTTCAATCCAGTGCGGGATCGTTTTCGCAAGGAGGGATTATTAAATCCCAAGGTCAAGGACACCGAGCCAAAAACTTTGATTTATCAAGTTCCCGGGGGCATGCTTTCTAATTTGTTGAGCCAGTTAACCGAGCAAGGTTTAGCTGATCGCTATGATGAAGTTTTACAAGAAGTGCCCAAAGTGCGGGCAGATTTGGGTTATCCGCCATTAGTCACACCGCTCTCCCAAATGGTAGGAACCCAAGCATTGATGAATGTGATTTCCGGTGAACGCTATAAAATGGTGCCTAAAGAGATTAAAGATTATGTAAAAGGCTTGTATGGGAAGCCACCGGTAGCCATTGAGCCAGAAATCGTGACGTTAATTATCGGGGATGAACCGGTATCCACCCTGCGCCCGGCGGATCTTTTAGCACCGGAAATGCCAGGCTTTGAAACAGCGATTGCCAAATACGCTAAAAGCACAGAAGACGTGTTGAGCTATGCCGTCTTCCCGAAACAAGCAGAAGACTTTTTAGGCCGACGAGAAGATCCCTTTTACGACGTGCCGCTCCAAGAAGTTACCGTGAGTTTGGCAGTGGATTGAAAATAAAAGGAAAACACCTTATAGAATTTAAAGTTTTAAGGATGAAAAAACGACTAGCTTCCACGATTTTAATGGAAGTTAGTCGTTTTTTGGTTGCGTCTCAGGTGAGTTCCGAGTGAAGGCTTGATTACGGTCAAAGCCTTGTGTATAAATACTTAATTGGTTTCTGCAGGTAAAAGAATCGTTTGGCGAGTGCCATCATCATAGGCAAAGATTTCTTTTGGCAAGTCTTCAGTGTAGGCAAAAGGTAAATCAATGGCCATTTCCACCGCACTGTCTTCTTGAGAAAAGTGCATGGTAACTTGTCCGTTGTTATTGAGTAAATCAAAGACAATCAGGTTGTTTAAAGGGATAACCCCTTTTAAATCCATATCAATGATCAACCAAATGCTGTCAATCAATTCTCCAGGCATACTGGACACAACCCCCACGGAGGCATAGCGGCTACGGTGACTATCAAATACTTCATACATCCTTTTCGACCTCCTTTGTGATCTCTATGGCTATGATACTTCAAAAACAGCAGAAAATAAAAGAAACTGCTCTTACTTTAAGAAAGACAAACAGGCCGCCGGAATATCCGACGACCTGTTTTGTGAGTCAAAGCATTATTCTGCTGGTTTTTCCCCGATTACTTCAGGTTCAGCGGCAGCTTCAGCTTCAGCTGGTTCTTCTGCTTGTGGTTCCATAATCGCTACGATTTGTTCTTCTGGATCGGTTACCACGGTGTAGTCCCCATCTTTAGCAAGGTCAGCGACTGTTAGAGAATCGCCAATGTTTAAGTTGGTAATGTCCACTTCGATACGTTCAGGCAAGTTGTCTGGTGTTGCAGAAACAACTAAGCTGTACAAGTTTTGTGCCACAACCCCACCGGATTTAGCCCCTACAGATTCACCGACTAACAAGACTTCGGCTTCAACTTCTGTTTCTTCTGTCATGTTTACTGACAAGAATTCCACGTGAGTGAAAGCTTTGGTGAAAGTGTCGGATTGCGTTTCACGGATAAGTGTGTTGACTTTTTTGCCGTCAACATTCATAGTGATAACGGTATTGGCACCATGGTCCCGTAAAATTTTTTCCAACTCAGCAGCACTGACTGAAACCGGTGTGCTTTCCACTTGGTAACCATTGATGATTGCTGGAACTTTTCCTTCATGACGCAATTGATTGCGCAAGGAACGGGGACGGGTTGCTCTCTTTTCTACTGATAATGATACTGCCATAACTAAATTCCTCCTAAAATTGTTTGTCAAACGACATTCTTTTTTAAAAGCAAATTCGTTAACTCTGCACATCAAAGTGGTGCGTAAAAATCTACGCAAAAAAGGTAGTTGAAGACACAACTACCCAGCTAAAGTCATTGTTCAACTTCGCCACCAGGTCGTAACGCTGTGTGAGAAACTGCATTTACTTTACTAATTAACCATAGGCCTTATCTTAAGGGAAGTCAAGGAAAGCGGACTTTGAGTTAAAATGAAAACTGTTTTTCTAGTGAGAAAAAATGAGAAAGAAGGGATTATTGTGCGCTTAGATAAGCTGATTGAAGCGAGTTTACAGACCAATCGCAAAGCCCAAAAGCGTTTGTTTTTAACGGGACAAGTCAAAGTAGATGGCAAAGTAGAACGCCAAGAAAATCGCAATGTGGATTCTCGGTTGCACAAAATTGAAGTTGCCGGAAAAGGGCTGGAAACTGGTGAAAATTATTTTTTACTGCATAAACCAAAAGGAGTGGTTTGTGCCAATCGTGATTCAGAACACGAGACCGTTTTGGATTTAATAGCGCCAGTTGATCGCAAAAAAGGCCTATATACCGTGGGACGCTTGGATCGAGATACGGAAGGGTTGTTATTGGTGACGGACAATGGACAATTAGGCTATGAACTTTTGCAACCGAATCGCAAAGTTGCCAAGGTCTATGAAGCGTGGGTGAAAGAGCCAGTGACCAGTGAAGACGTCACCGCTTTTGAACAAGGGATTACGTTTTACGGTGGGGTGACTTGTCAGCCGGCTGTCTTGGAGATTTTAGAAGTCACACCGGGACCTACCAAAATTCGTTTAACCATTCAAGAAGGCAAGTTCCATCAAGTGAAAAAGATGTTTCTAGCCCGAGGGATTAAAGTCTTGTATTTGCGGCGAGTAGCCATGGGTCCCTTAGTTTTGCCTAATGATTTATTGCCAAAAGAGTATCGTGAGTTGACCTTAAGTGAATTGCAAAGTTTGCAAGACTATTTTCGCTGAGGGAAGCGGAAATCCGTGGCATTTTCTGTAATTTTCATTATAATAAACCTAGTACATAAAAGAGGAGAATCCCTATGCCAAAGAACAAACCCATCTTAATCGGTGTCACCGGTGGCTCCGGAAGCGGGAAAACCAGCGTTAGTCGGGCAATTTTTAATCATTTTCCCGACCATTCCATCATGATGGTGGAGCAAGATTCCTATTATAAGGATCAAAGTCACTTGAGCTTTGAAGAACGCCTGAACACCAACTACGACCACCCCTTTGCCTTTGACACGGATTTGTTAATTGAACATATCCAAAAACTGCAACAATACGAAGCCATTGAAAAGCCAGTTTACGATTACGTGGCCCACACTAGAAGTGTCGCCACCATTTTGCAAGAACCTAAAGAAGTGATTATTTTAGAAGGCATCTTGATTTTAGAAGACGAGCGCCTGCGGGATTTAATGGACATTAAAATTTACGTGGACACCGATGATGACATTCGGATTATTCGCCGGATCAAGCGAGACATGGAAGAACGAGGCCGCACCTTGGATTCGGTAATCGAGCAATATTTATCCGTGGTGAAACCTATGTACCACCAGTTTATCGAACCGACGAAACGCTATGCCGACATCATCGTGCCAGAAGGTGGCGAAAATCATGTCGCCATTGACCTTTTAGCAACTAAAGTAGGTACGTTTTTGAATCATGATTAGCAGCGGGAAAACTTTCGCCTAATTACTGGGAGACCAGATGTGGAAAGCAGCCAATTTTAACATAAAAACAGCGCGTAAAGTTCCTTGTGAAAAGGTGCTTTACGCGCTGTTTTTATGGTTTTATTTTCCAGTCAATTTAGCCAATGTTGCGTTGGCTTTTTCACTGTCGTTTATTAACGTGTCTTCTGAAAGAATGAAAGAACCCCCTACGGCTAAAATATGAGGATCCGCTAGAAATTCAGGATAGTTATCCAAATTAACACCACCTGTTGGCACAAATCGCACATCGCCAAAAGGACCGCTTAAGGCTTTAATGGCTTTTAGTCCGCCGTAAATATTTGCGGGGAAGAATTTCACCACATCCAAGCCTAATTCATTGGCTTTCATGATTTCTGTTGGAGTAACTGCACCGGGCACGACAGGAATATTTTGTTCTTGGCAGTAGTTTACGATTTTTTCATCTAAACCAGGAGTGACGATAAATTTTGCGCCGCTTCTCACGGCTTCTTTGGCGGTTTCCACATTTCGGACAGTACCAGCTCCGACGATTAAATCCGGGTATTTTGACAATTCTTCAATGGCTTTTGAAGCGAGGTCACTGCGGTACGTCACTTCGATAAAATGTAAGCCGTGTTTCAAAAGAATTTCGGCAGCGGGTTTTAAGTAGTCCATATCCGTTGCGGTGTACAGTGGTAAAAAGCGTTCTTGTTCCAATTGATCTAGCATTGTGTTACTCATCATTTCATTCCTCCATTTTTTATTCAAATGAATCCTCAGAATAAGGACCATTAGTCTTTGATTCGGATAAAGCATTGCGAATTTTTTTCATCGCTTTTTGGCCTTTTTTCTCATCGTGAAGCATGACATTGATGTAAAGGGCGTCCATCAATGTTAAATACAAAATTCTTGAAGTCAAGGATTCTGTGCGGTATTTGGATTCTTCCGAGTAGACGGTTAAAGTCTCATCGGCTAAACTGGCGATTTCAGAATAAGGATTGCCAGTGAGAAAAATCAAATTAGCATCGGATTTCGCAATGATTTTGGCTAGTTTTAGTGTTTCTATGGATTGCCCTGAATGGGAAAAGACAAAGGCAGTATCCTCTTTGGTAAACTTGGTGGCACTCATCAGCTGTAGGTGGTAATCGCTCATATAGTCGCAGCGATACTCGGTGCGGGTGAATTTCTGATAGGCATCATAGGCAATCACCGAAGAGCCGCCGATACCAAAAAAGTGCAGAAATTTACTTTGATAGATTCGTTTCAATGTATTGTCCAATTTCTCATGGTCTAGCTGTGGTGGCAAGTTTTGCAAGGCCAAGATATTAGAATTGATCACTTTTACGGCCACCTCATAGCTATTGTCTTTAGGGGTGATGTCGTTATAAGCGATTAGGGCAGGTTCATTGTCAGGAGAAGAGTTCGTGGCAATGCTTATTTTAAAATCTTGAAAGCCTTTAAAACCTAATTTTTTAACCAATTTGAAAATGGTGGCTTGAGAGACGCCAGTTTCATCGGCTAAATTGGCAATGGTCTTATTGACTAAGTCATCAGGATTTTTCATAAGATAATCTGCCACTTTTTTTTCAGTATCACTAAAAAATCGATAATTCCGTTTTATCGTACTTTCCAAATAACGATTTGACATTTTTTTCCCTCCAATCTGCTTGTGAATATAGTTTACCATGTTTTTCTATAAAAATAAAATTTATTCTTGCAAGCCTTTACAAATAAATAAAATTTGTTTATACTGAGGATAGCAAAAAGATAAAGAGGTGTTCTCATGGAAATCGGGTTGATTGGTTTAGGGAAGATGGGGCTTAACTTGGCCTTGAACGGAACAGATCACGGCTTTACGATTAAAGGCTTTGACATTAGTCCTGAAGTACGCCAAAGGGCCAACGAATCAGGAATTAAAACAGCCGAATCACTGGAACAGCTAGTGGAAAGCTTGTCAGAGCCGAAAACGGTGATGATCAGTGCACCAGCAGGGAAGATTACCAATGACTTAATTGCTCAACTAAAAGAGTTGCTTCCAGCTGAATCCATTGTGATTGATGCGGGCAATGCCAACTACCACGAAAGCAAGAAAAATTTTGCTTCTTTAAAAGAAAAGAACATTCATTTCTTAGACTGTGGTACTTCCGGTGGGATGGAAGGCGCGCGTCATGGAGCTTGTTTGATGATTGGCGGAGAAGCAGAGGTCTTTGAAAAAGTCGCACCTTTCTTTAAAGCCATTGCCACAGAAGATGGTTGCCTCTATGCGGGTAAACCGGGAGCAGGGCATTATCTAAAGATGGTCCACAACGGAATTGAGTATGGCATGATGCAAGCCATCGGTGAAGGTTTCGACATTTTGGAAGCGTCTCCAGAATATCGGTTCGACAATGAAGCGGTAGCCAAAGTTTGGAATCACGGATCTGTGGTTCGCTCTTGGTTAATGGAATTGTTGCAAGAAGGCTTTGCCCAAGATCCTAACTTAGAAAAGATTAAAGGGGAAATTCAAGCCAGCGGAGAAGCCAAATGGACAGTAGAAGAAGCACTCAAGCTTGACGTGCCGGTTCCGATTATTGCCAATTCCCTCTTCGTGAGAAACACCAGTCAAATTGAAGATAGTTTTTCCAATAAAGTGGTAGCAACACTGCGTCACGGCTTTGGTGGTCATGCAGTGAAACAAAAAGGAGAGTAAGCAACTATGAATGAGTTTCGAATTGCGATTGTGAATTCCAGTAGTTTTGGTCAAGTATTTCCTAAACACATAGAACGCTTAGAAAAGTTAGGCGAAGTGGCTCATTTCACTTTTGATAGTGAGATTGGAGGCAAAGAACTAGCCCAAGAATTACAAGGTTACAATTTAATCGTAGCCAGTGTCACACCATTTTTCACGGAAGAATTCTTTGAACACAAAGATGAACTGCGCTTAATCACCCGCCACGGCATCGGGTATAACAATATCGACTTAGCAGCGGCTAAAAAACACAATACCTTAGTCAGTATCGTGCCCGCTTTAGTAGAACGAGATGCCGTGGCAGAAAACAACATCACCAACTTACTAAGTGTCATGCGCATGACCGTCCAATCCCAAGACCGGGTGAAAGCCGATCGTTGGGAAGACCGAGCAGAGTTTGTCGGCCACACTCTTTATGGGAAAACCGTGGGCGTCATTGGGGTAGGAAATACCGGCAGTGGCGTAGCAGAAACCTTACGTCAAGGCTTCCGCTGCCAAGTTCTTGGCTGTGATCCTAATAAGAGCGCCATGGAATTGGCCCAATTTGGGGCTAAAAAAGTGGAACTAGATGAGCTGTTAGAAAAAGCTGATGTGATTTGTCTTTGCGCGAGTCTAACGGATTCCAGCTTGCACATGATTGATAAAGAACAAGTGGCCAAGATGAAAGACCATGTTTATCTTTCCAATAGTGCCCGAGGAGCCTTAGTCGTAGAAGAAGCCATTGTGGAAGGATTAGCCTCTGGCAAGATTGCTGGGTTTGCCACTGATGTTTTGGAAGTGGAACCAGGGCGCAAAGATCATCCTTATCTAGCCTTTGATAACGCCTTAGTAACCCCACACACTTCCGCTTACACCATGGAATGTTTGGAAGAGATGGGCAATAAATGTGTGACTGACTGTGAAAGAATAGCAGAAGGTTTGTTACCGGGACGGGCGGTACAGGCGGAAAGCATCTTTGTAACAGCTTAAAATTTATTTGAAACAAGTAGAAAAGGAGGAGATTCATTATGTTGGCAGATTTGAAGGTCAAAGTCGGACCTCAGTTTTATGTCTATGACAAGGGGGCGATTGACCGCTATGTGCCTCAGCTTTTAAAAGAATACCGGGCGCAAAAAGTCTTAATTGTTCACGGAAAAGTTTCTTGGGAAAAAGCAAAACCTTATTTAGGGTTTGTAAAGGATGGTCCAGAACAATTTTTCTATCATCAATACACCGGAGAATGCAGCTATTATGGAACGGATTTAATCACAGACATTGTTCAAGCAGAAGGTATTGATTTTATCATCGGTGTTGGTGGTGGAAAATTAGTTGACTTGGTAGAATACGCTGCTCATGTAAACAATGTGCCTTGCGGAGTGATTCCGACCATGGCGAGCAACTGTGCGCCCTGGACTCCTTTATCTGTGATGTACAAAGAAAGTGGTGAATCAGAAGGAAAAAGTGAACACTACTTACGCCAAGCAGCCTTTTTCATCACAGATCCTTACTTGGTGATTGATTCCCCAGTAGAATACTTTATCGCTGGACTTGCGGACACCATTGCCAAATGGTACGAATCAGATTTGATTTTGAACCAACCAGAGCTTTTGGATTATCCATTTTTAAAACTAGCAAAAGAAACGACGATTTTATGTAAAGACTCAATTTTATCCGCTAGCAGTCAAGCCATTAAAGATATGGAAGCAGGTCAAGTTACTGATGCTTTTGTCAATCTTTCAGAAATCGTCTTTGCCATTGCCGGTTTGGTGGGGGGCTTAGGTGATAAATACGCCAGAAACGCTGCGGCTCACGCCATGCACGATGCCATTTCTAAGTATTTACCAAAGAGCCATGAATACCTTCACGGTGAAAAAGTGGCTTACGGAATTTTGTACCAGTTGGCTTTAGAAGAACGCTGGAACATGATTGATGACTTGCTACCGTTTTATGAAGAATTACATTTGCCTCGTACATTAGCCGATATGGGCTTAGCGCCAACACCAGCTGAAAAAGAGGAGATTGTCGCTTTTATCAACAGCAAGGACAAGGTTCATTTGATTCCCATTGAGATCAGTCCTGAAAAATTAGGACGAGCAATGGAGGATCTTGAAAATTATATTCTAGTCAAATAGGAGTAAGGAGGAATTATTTTGGATACACTAACAGTGGTACAAAGTCTAATCATTGCACTATGGGTCGCTGCTGTCATGTCCCGTTGGTTAGGTGGGGGGGCGACACTGACATTGCGCTTCTCCCCATTAATGACCGGTTTAGTCTGTGGGATTGTCATGGGAGACGTGAAACAAGCCATGATCGTAACCGCCGCGATTCAATTGATTTACATGGGGGTTTTCTCTCCCGGAGGTTCCATGCCATCTGAACCCGCTGTAGCCGCAGCCGTGGCTGTACCCGTAGCCTTATTAGGCGGCCTGAAACCCGAAGCTGCAATTTCGGTAGCTGTGCCAGTTGGTTTGCTAGGTAGCTATTTATACCAATTTAGATTCTTTATTAATACCTTCTTAGGGAAATATACAGACCGAGCAGTTGAGTCTATGGATGACCGAGCAATTAAACGTTCGATTATCACGTTGCCAACCATTGCCTCCTTTGTATTATTCGTGCCATTAATTTTCATCGCATTATACTGGGGCGCTCCGGTAATCGCAGATGTAATTGCAGCTTTAGAAGGAACCGTTGTTATCCACATCTTGGAAGTTGTGGGCGGTGGGCTAGCTGCTATCGGGATTGCCACAACCATTTATGTAATTGGTCGGAAAGATTACTTGGTCTTCTTCTTCTTAGCTTATTTCTTAAGTGTGATTTTCAAGACTTTAGGCGTGACCATGGTAACTTATGCAATCTTAGGTACATTGATTGCAGCGATGTTTGTTTTAGCCAAAGGTCAAGCTGCTGATAAACCACAAGTGTCCTCATCTGATGGAGCCACATTTGATGATGATGACGATGATGATTTTTAATAGTGAATGGAGGAGTAAGAAATGGCTGAGAATCAAGTAAATACTACTATGCCGGGACAACCGGAAGAAATTACGCAAAAAGATGTCCGTAGTTCTTATTTAAAATGGCATTTTGCCAATGAAATTCCGCATTCCTTTGAACGTTATATCGCCCCTGCATTGCTCTATGGGATGATGCCAATTTTGCGGAAACTATACAAAGATCCAGATCGCTTAAAAGCAGCTTACAAACGTCAATTGTTGTTCTTCAACACTCAGTTAACTTGGGGTGGTGGGATCATCACTGGTTTGATGGCTTCCATGGAACAAGAACGGGCCCGTCAAGAATATGCCGGGGAAGAAATCACCATGACCGACGACTTGATGTACAATACCAAAGCCGGTTTAATGGGTGCTCTAGCCGGGATTGGGGATGCCATTGACTCAGGGACGATTCAATATATCTTTATTGCCATTGCGGTCCCTTGGGCCCAAGAAGGAAACGCTATGGGGGCATTGTTCCCATTCATCGGTTTTGCTTTGTATCAATTTGCCATCGGATTGTTCTTTGCTCGCCAAGGGTTCTCCATGGGGCGCAATGCTACTAGTTTAATGGAAAGCTCTGGAATTAAGAACATGATTGACATGATGTCCATTTTGGGGCTGTTTATGATGGGGGTTTTAGCCGGCAACTACATTACCGTTACCTCGTCACTGGCCTTTACGATTTCTGGAAAAGAATTCGTCATTCAAGAAATACTGGACAAGATCGTACCAGGAATCTTGCCACTTGCCACAGTAATGGGTGTTTATTTATACTTTGTTAAGAAGGGATTAAAAGTTACCCGAGCATTGCTTTGGTTAACCGGCATCCTAATCGTCTTAGCAGCTATTGGAATTCTGTAAAAAGAAAGTGAGGAAGTAACATGGGAGTAGTTAATTTAGCCAGAGTAGATGAACGTCTGATTCACGGACAAGTAATGTTGACCTTATCACAACGATCAGGAGTTAACTCCATCTTTGTGGTGGATGATGTGGTAGCCAAAGACAAATTTATGAAGGATTTGTACAAGAGCGCCGGGGGCCGGACAGGTCAAAAAACCATCGTCATGACCAAAGACAAATGTAAATATTATTGGGATGAATTTAAATTTAAAGAATACAGCTGTATCTTGGTTACTAAAACCATTGACGTGATTTATGACTTAGTGAAATACGGGATTCCCATGAAAGAAGTCAATGTAGGGGGTATTGCCCAAAAAGATCCTGAAAAAGATGTTTTAGTTACTAAATCGGTCTACATGAACAAAGAAGATGCGCTGAAATTAAAAGAATTACGAGATGATTATGGTGTGACAGATATTTACTTCCAAGCAACTCCTTCGGCACCAAAATCTTCTCTAGATGATGTACTAGCAAAATTTAAATAAGCAGTCTTTATCAGGCTGAGTGATTCTGAGTCCTCTATAGGGCTCAGAATTATTTATAGACGAAAAGCTGTGTTTTTAGTTAAAGAATCGCTGTAGCAACTTTGACAGCTTGGTTGAGGGGGAAGGCTCATGATGGACTCGGAATTGTTTGAAGATTGGGTATTGCGCTATGGCCATATGCTCAAAAAACGGTATAGCAAAAATCAGAAGAAACGCTTTTTAAACAGTTTGGCCGCAGATCTTTCGGCATTAGGCCATGAAGTATCATTGCGTAAAGACAAAGCGGATAAAGATAGTCTTCATGTGGTAGTAGGGGACTTGAAAAAAGCCCACACTGTAGTAGCCACTTACTATGATACTTCCGCTGTTACCACTGGTGATTACTGCTATTTCGATCTTGAAAAACAAAAAAAAGCCATTACCGTCCCCATTTTGGCATTAGGCGGCTTGCTTTTAGTAATAGGACTTTTGGTGACTTACTTTTTCACCATTCCTTTTCTAGCACAAGGTTTGACTTGGCGCTTAGTTTTCATTGCACTGGGATATTTTATTTACTTTTTAATTTTTGGTCGCATGACCAAAGGCTGGCCCAGTGGCAAAACCTTGATACGCAATACTTCTTCCTTGTTATTGGTTTTGGATTATTTAAAAGATAATCCCAACTCCACGCTAGCCTTTGTGTTTTATGACAACGGTGTGCAAGGAAAAACCAGTATCCAAAAAGTTGCCAACAAGCTGGATTTAAATCGACAACAGCTGATTTTATTGGATTGTATTGGAGCAAAAGGGCAATTGCTATGTGCAACGCCGAATCGCCAAAAAGCGAGTTTGCCAGGTATTGTCAACCAGCAAGTCAGTGACTTAGGCCCGAAAACAAAATTGTTTTTAGTGACAACCAACAGTGATGCTGATGCTAAAAAGTTGTTTCTCAGCAAGGAAGCATTAGCCGCTAATGAATTAAATGAAGAAAATTTCCTGTTACTTAAAGAATATTTGGCAAATTTGGAAAGAGGGAAAAAGAAATGATTGGAATTGTAATTGCAACTCACGGCAAGCTATCAGATGGTTTTAAAGATGCTGCTGAAGTGGTAGTAGGACAAACGGAAAATATCGCCACGGTGAATTTAAACCCAGGGGACTCTGTAGACTTATTAGGAGAACAAATTGCCACCGCTATTGGTGAAGTCAGCCAAGGCGAGGGTGTCATTGTTTTAACCGACTTGTTAAGTGCAAGTCCGTATAATCAATCCGTCCTTGCCATTAGTGGCTTGTCTGAAGCGTTAGCCCAACAAGTTTACGTGGTTTCAGGAATTAGCTTCCCCATGCTTTTAGAAGCCATTAATGCCCAATTAATCGGTACCGAAATTGCCGATGCTGTGGCATTGATTATGGAGCAAGGAAAAAATGGTATCGCCAGCTGGCAAATTAGTGATAGCGGGAGCGACGAAGAGGAAGAAGAAGATTTTTAAATGATAGTTGACTCCCCCAAATTACTTTCTTTGGGGGAGTTTGTCTATTAAAAAGGAGCAACCTATGAGAAATGTGCAGGCAGTAATCTTTGATATGGACGGCTTAATTTTAGACACGGAGCGAGTTTATTCCGAAGGGTGGCAAAAAGGCGCCGTTGTAAAAAACATTCAATTACCTGAAGGCTTTGTGGAAAGTGCCGCGGGTCGCAGTGTAGATGATAATATTAATGCTTTAAAAACAGCAGGTTTTGATCACGAACTGATTAGCCAAATTCGCAAGGAACGAGAAGCTTATTTTTATGAGCAATTGGATCAAGATGAAATTCCAGTTAAACCCTATTTTTTTGATTTGATTCATTTTTTACGGCAAGAAGGAGTGAAAACCGGATTAGCCACGTCTAGCTACCAAGGTCGGGTTCAACGAATGTTTGACCACTATAAGTTTCATGATTTATTTGATGTGGTGGTGGCAGGAGATCAAGTGAATCGGGTCAAACCAGATGCAGAAATTTATTTGCAAGTGCTCAGTCAATTACAGACTGAAAAAGATAAAACCTTAGTGTTGGAAGATTCGGTAGTAGGGGGACGTGCAGCTTCTAGAGGTGGGATTCCTTTTATTTTAGTACCCGATAAAAGTGCGTCCAGTGCCCCACCTATTCCCAATCCTTTTCCAAATTTACTAGCAGTGATGGAAAGTTTAGGAGCTGTACTGGAGTGGCTCAAGGAAAGCTGATTCAGGCAGTACACTAAGGAGCACTTTATGTGAAAAGAGTAATTTGTTAGAAAAAGATAGCGTTTTCTATTGAAATAAAAAACATTTTTCGTTATAATAAGTTTGTTAGAAAAAATATTTTTTATCGGAGAAGAAAGTTAAATCAAGGAGGTCATGGAATGAAGTGGGCTTTTAGATGGTACGGCGAGAGTGATGCAATTCCGTTGCAGCACGTGGAACAAATTCCCGGTATTAAAGGAGTGGTTGGTACCCTCCTAGGCAAGCTTCCCGGGGATGTGTGGGAAGTCTCAGAAATCCAAGAACTGAAAGATTCCGTGGAAAAAGGCAATCTTGAGTTGTTGGGCATTGAAAGTGTAGCGATTCACGATGCCATTAAAGCGGGAACGGACGAACGGGATCAGTATATTGACAATTACATCCAAACGATTCGCAACCTTTCCCAATGTGGGGTTCATTTGATTTGCTACAGCTTTAAACCAATTTTTGGTTGGGCAAAAACCACACTGAATTACGAAAACAAAGATGGCAGTTTCTCTTTATTGTACGACCAAGCTGTGGTGGACAATATGGAACCGGGAGATATGTACACTTTGATTCACAGCCAATCAAAGGGTTTTCGTTTACCAGGTTGGGAAGCAGAACGTCTGAAAAAATTAGATGAGCTGTTGGCTCTCTATGATGGCGTTACCGAAGAAGATTTATTTGAAAACTTGAGCTATTTTCTAAAACGCATTATTCCGGTATGTGAAGAGTGCGATGTGAAAATGGGAATTCACCCGGATGATCCACCTTGGGAAATCTTTGGCTTGCCACGGATTACGAAGAACTTGGCTGATTTGCAAAAAATCTTAAGTATCGTGGACTCGCCTTACAATGGGTTAACCCTGTGTACCGGGGCTTTAGGTGCTGATCCTAATAACGATATGATTGAAATCATTCGTACCGTGGGCCATCGCATTAATTTTGTACATTTTAGAAATGTGCTCTTTATGGGTGAGAAGAAATTTGAAGAAACGGCTCATCCAACTTCAGAAGGTTCATTGGACATGTACGGTATGATGAAAGCTTTAGTGGATGCAGGTTTTGATGGGGTCATTCGTCCCGATCATGGGCGTACCATCTGGGGTGAAGTGGCGATGCCGGGCTACGGCTTGTACGACCGGGCGCTAGGCTTAACCTATATGCAAGGACTTCACGAAGCAGTCTTGCGGGAACAAAAGAATAGTTGACAATCTTAAAAATCCTGTTATAGTAAGCAACATGCGATGAGTCGATGGGCCGAATTTTTTCGGTCAATCAACCAGAGGCACGAGAGTTTTTAATCACCTGCCGGATTTGCAGGGTGTCGGAAGAAGAGTAGTGGACGACTTTTTCTTCTATCGGAAACGATACTGGGTAAGGCAACGAGTACTTAGGTGCTCGTTGCTTTTTTTGTCTTCAAAATCAGATTGAATTTTTACATTGTTGCTTTCACCACGCTAAGGAAAAGGTGCAAGTAGGAAGAGTCCCAGATTTTTTCTTTGTCTTCTTTTAGTCGGTCTTGCTATACTGGCTTTGGAGGTGTTTTTATGATTCGTTACGGTATTATTAGTACGGCTCAAGTGGTACCGCGCTTTGTGGCGGGGGTCAATGAGAGCAGTGCAGGAGAAGTGGTGGCAATTGCTTCTCGTAATTTAGCAAAAGCCCAAAAAATGGCAGAGGATTTGGAAATTCCGCAAGCTTATGGTAGTTATCAGGAATTGTATCAAGATTCTCAAGTGGATATTGTCTATATCGCCACTTACAATAAAGGACATTATGCTGCGGCTAAAGAAGCTCTCAAAGCAGGCAAACACGTGCTTTTGGAAAAACCATTTACGTTGAAGTCGGTAGAAGCGAGAGAACTTTTTGATTTGGCAAAAGCGCAAGGGGTCTTTTTAATGGAAGCTCAAAAAGCCTTATTTTTGCCGATGACATTAGCGGTTAAAGAGTTGATTGAATCCGATAAAATCGGGGAAGTGCGGCGAATGGTTTCCCAAACGGCGTATTTGAATATTGACCATATCGACTGGTTTCGCGATCCCAAAGCTGGCGGAGGCGTCTTGTACAGTTCTGGGAGTTATCCATTGCAGTATATGGAATTTATCACGGGACAACAAATCACAGCGTTATCAGGCACTGCGCTGATTCCTGCAGGTCAAAGCGATATGCAAGCAGAACTGGCCCTAAATTTAGGTCCAGCTACCACGGCAAATATTTTTTTGACGGTGCAGTTGGATTTGCCTAGAGGGATTCATATTTACGGTACTAAAGGAGAAATCTTTGTGCCGAATTTCTGGCGGGGCGACCAAGGGCAAATCATTACGGCTGGGGGACAAGAAAAACTCTTTTTCCCTTTTGCCAGTGAGTTTGTTTATGAAATCGAACACGTCAATGAGTGTTTAAGTGAAGGATTGTTGACCAGTCCTGTGGTGACACCAGAATTGACCATTTCGACTATTGAGCGGATGGAAAATTTGCAAAAAGAGTGGCATAAAAAGGTCTGATGCAATCCCCAAAATGAATACAGTCAAAAAAAAGAGCGAAAACTTGCCATTAAATCGGCGAGTTTTCGTTCTTTTTATTTTACCGGCAACTTAATCCGGAAGATAACGCCTTTTGGTTGCCAATCTTGGACGGCAATTTTTCCCTTGTGGTCCGCGACAATTTGTTTGGCAATGGCTAAACCTAAGCCGTAGCCGCCACTTTCTTTAGTCCGGGAAGGGTCCATGCGGTGGAAGCGTTCAAAGATTTGTTTCTTTTCTTCATCAGGGATGTTTGGGCCGGAGTTTTTGACTTCTAAGAGCCAAGAGTCTCCGGAGATTTCTGATTGTAAGACGATTTTATCCCCAGCACTGGTATATTTTAAGGCGTTGTCTAAAAGAATCACCAAAAGTTGGTGCACTTTCTTTTCGTCTACGGTGACGGTTTGTTTGGCAAAGTTTTCCAAAATAAAAGTCTTTTGATCCATTTGGGCGATTTCTTGGAAAGGCTTGACCAAATTAGCAATCATCAACTCTGGATTTAGAGGTTGCTTGTCTAAGACGGCCTCGTTGGAATCACTGCGGGCAATGGTTAAAAGATCATTGGTCAGACCCGTTAGTCGCCGAGTTTCGTTTAAGGCTTGGGCGATGGTTTCTGATTCATCTAAAATGGTGTGTTCCGGCTTGGTGAACAGTCTTTGCAAGCTGTTTTGGATAATGGTCAATGGCGTTCGCAATTCATGGGAAGCATTTTCCACAAATTCTTGTTGTTTTTTCCAAGCGGCAAAAATAGGTTTCATATTTTGTTTGGAAAGAAGATAGCTGATCCCAATGGATAAAAGCCAGAAGAAAATCATGCAGAGAATCAAAATGGTCTGCACAGTAGCCATGGATTGACTGATTTGGTCCGTGTTTTCCAAAACTTGTACATAAGCAATTTCTTCATCTAGCTGACTACTCACCGCTAATGTAATGGAGTGAAAGGTCAATTGATCGCTGGTGTCACTGCTGGCTAAGTTGATTTCTTTTACAGTGTTTAGTTTTTTCGTATCCAAACTTAAGGATTGCAGCTCATTAAAGCGTCCTCCTAATGCAGCTTTATTTAAAATCTGCCCCTCTTTTGACCACAGGATGATTTGACTGTTAAAGTGATTGCCGCGGTCATTTTCATCTAAAGGCGGTTTGAGGGTATTTTGGCCTAAAAAGGGATCGTCGGCTTGATAGCGCTGGATTTCCATAGTAATCCTAGGGCTGTCGGGGG
Source organism: Enterococcus sp. 2201sp1_2201st1_C11_2201SCRN_220225 (assembly GCF_040925905.1). Classification (NCBI taxonomy): domain Bacteria; kingdom Bacillati; phylum Bacillota; class Bacilli; order Lactobacillales; family Enterococcaceae; genus Enterococcus; species Enterococcus sp. 2201sp1_2201st1_C11_2201SCRN_220225. The sequence continues at coordinate 327 of NZ_JBCOJC010000015.1, read as the reverse complement.
TGATTTGTTTTAAGTCCTCATCGGTTTGGCGGTAGGCGGAGCTGTGCAAAATTTGCAAGGTAATAAAGCCTAAAGCTAAGAAAATTGCGGCAAAGGCGGCCACATTTAGGAAAAAGAAGCGGAGGCGCTGTCGTCGAGAAAGCTCATTATTCATCCACTCACTCCTCTGCTTGTAAAATATAGCCCACATTGCGCAAGGTTTTAAAATGCTGATCCATGCCACTAGGCTTTAAGTGTTTTCGCAAGTGGCTCATATAGACTTCTACCACCGTAATCGTAGTTTCAGAGTCAAAACCCCAAATGCGATCAAAAATTTGCTCTTTGGTA